>JACRNP010000055.1 GCA_016234845.1 Deltaproteobacteria bacterium
CGAGGATCCGGGCCATCATCGTGGCGGTCAGGAGGACGGTGGTGACCGAGCGCCGCTCGATGGCGCGCAGCGTCTCCTCCGGATCGAAATCCCTGTGCAGCACGACCGTCGCTCCCACGTGGAGGAACCGGAGCAGCCGGCCCGTCCCCCCCATGAAGGGGAGGGGGGCGCACGACAGGAAGACGTCGTTGCGGGAGAGTCGGAGCTCCAGCGCGGCGGACGTGGACGCCGCCAGGAGGTTCCGGTGGGAGAGCATCGCGCCGAGGGGGCGACCGGAGGAACCGCTGTTGTAGACGATCAGGGCCACGTCGGTTTCCGCGACGGGAGGGTACGCTTCCGCGGCCGCGCTCCCGCCCGCGGGGATCCCGCCGTGCCCGTCGATCCGGAAGAGGGACGGGATTCCCGGGAGGGACGCGCGGATCTCGTCGACCCGGAAGGCGAACTCCCCGTCGTACAGGAGCGCCTTGACGTCGGCATCCTCGAGGATGCCGACCTGCTCCCGGCCGATCAGCAGGTAGTTGAGGGGGATGAGGGCCGCACCGGCGCACGCCACGGCGAAAAGCGCCTCGACGTACGCGACGGAGTTGTGGGCGAGGATCGCGACGCGGTCGCCGCGCCCGATTCCCGCGTCGCGAAGCAGCGCGGCATGGCCGCGCACCCGGTCGCGGAGTTCGAGGTATGTCACGTCCTCCCCGGGGGTGGAAAGGGCGATCCGGGAAGGGTGGACGCGCGCGTTGTGCTCGAGGATGTCGCGGATGAGCAGGGAGCCCCCCATGCCCGCCGGAAGCGGGTAGTTTGACGGTACCAGACGGTGGCGGTTCTTTCAATCCCGCGTGGTAGACTGGGTCGGCTTGCGACTCGAAGGGGAAGGGGCTGGGGATGGACACCGACGGATTCGACGTCTACCCGATACTGCACAAGGGGCGCCTCTACAACGTCATCACGAAGATGGACATGACCTTCCGCGAGGTCCGGGCGGTGCTCGACGGACTCATCGCCCGCGGGGCGTTTCGCGGCGAGGACGGGGAGGGGGAACCCGGGATGCCGTACTCCTGCCCGGTGGAAGGGGACGTATTCGTGGTGGACGTCCAGGGGTACGACGTGGTCGTCCTCCGCAGGGAACCGGCGAAGTGAAGGGCGAGGGCGCCTCCCCCGGCGTTTCCTTCCCGCTTGAATTGCCGCTCGAGGTACGCTTAGAATTACCGTTCATGCCCGCGCACCATCAACTTTGAGTGGGGAGGAACCATGGCGACGACGCTATCTCCGAGCGAGAGCTACAGCATCACCATGCGGCTCGAGATCCAGAACAAGGTCGGCATGCTCGGCAAGGTGACGACCGCGATCGGGAACGTGGGGGGCGACATCGGGGCCGTCGACCTCTCCGGGCACGGGAAGGGTACCGTCACGCGGGACATCACCGCGCGGGCCCGCGGGATCGAGCACGCCCAGGAGATCATCAACGCCGTGAAGACGATCCAGGGCGTCCGGATCGTGAACGTCTCCGACCGGACCTTCCTCATGCACCTGGGCGGGAAGATCGAGGTCCACAACAAGATCCCGGTCAAGACCCGGAACGACCTCTCCATGGCGTACACCCCCGGCGTGGCGCGGGTCTGCATGGCGATCGCCAAGGACGTGAAGAAGTCGTACTCCCTGACGATCCGGCGGAACTCGGTCGCGGTGGTCTCCGACGGGACCGCGGTGCTGGGGCTGGGGGACATCGGCCCCGAGGCGGCGATGCCGGTGATGGAGGGGAAGGCGATGCTCTTCAAGGAGTTCGGGGGGATCGACGCGGAAGGCGGAGATGGACATCCCGGTGTTCCACGACGACCAGCACGGGACGGCGGTGGTGGTTCTGGCGGCGCTGCTGAACTCCCTGAAGATCGTGAAGAAGCGGATCGAGGACATGAAGATCGTGGTGGCGGGGGTGGGCGCATCGGGCGTGGCGTGCAGCAAGATCATCATGAACGCGGGCGCGCGCAACATCATCGGGGTGGACCGGATCGGCGCGATCTACAAGGGCCGCAAGCAGCACATGAACTTCATGAAGGACTGGTACGCGGAGCACACCAACCCGTTCAACGAGAAGGGGAAGCTCTCCGACGTGATCTCGGGGGCGGACCTGTTCCTGGGGCTGGCCGGCCCGGGGCTGGTCACGGTGGAGGACCTGAAGAAGATGTCGAAGGACCCGATCGTGTTCGCGATGGCGAACCCGGACCCGGAGATCATGCCGGAGGAGGCGGCCCCGTACGTGCGGATCATGGCGACCGGGCGCTCGGACTATCCGAACCAGATCAACAACGTGCTGTGCTTCCCCGGGATCTTCCGCGGGGCGCTGGACTCCCGCTCCACCTGCATCAACGAGGAGATGAAGCTGGCGGCGGCGTACGCGATCGCCTCCTGCGTGGGGAAGGAGGAGCTGTCGGAGGACTACATCATCCCGTCCGTGTTCAACCGGAAGGTCGGTCCCGCGGTCGCCAAGGAGGTCTCCCGGGCGGCGCACCGCACCAAGGTGGCCCGGAGGACCTCCAAGGCGTTCATGGAGATCCACCTCGACTGATGCGGTAACCGGACGTTGACGATCAATCCGCTGATCTTCCGCGAGTACGACGTCCGCGGGCGGGTGGGGAGCGACCTCCACCGGGACTCGGTCGTCCTGCTCGGGAAGGGGTACGGGACGCTGGCCGCCGGACGGGGGGTGCGGACGGCCGCCGTCGGGCGGGACGTGCGCCTC
>JACRNP010000056.1 GCA_016234845.1 Deltaproteobacteria bacterium
GGTCAACTACTCCCTCGGGATGCAGGCGCAGGCCGTCTCCGGGGGGTGGTCCGCCGCCCGGAAGGCGGGGAGGATGTTCCGGTTCGGCGGGGGCGCGGAGTGGACGCCCGGCGCCCGGCACGCGGCGGCCGCGGCGGGACTCGCCGCGGCCGCTCTTTTCCTGCTGCGGAGCGCCTTGCGGCGCCGGAGGACGATGGGAGACGGTGCACCGGGAAGACGCGCCCGCTTGCCGGCCCCGTACGCCCGTCTCGCCGCCCGCCTGGAACGCGCCGGATTCCGCCCATCCCCCGGAGCCCCCATGGAGGAGATGGTCGGGGCTGCGGTAGCGTCGCGGCCGGAACTGGCGGAGAACGCGGCCCGGTTCCTTCCCCTGTACCACCGGGACCGCTTCGGTCCCGTCCCGCTCGCGCCGCCGCTACGGGAGGAGGCGTTCCGTCGGGCGGAGTCGCTTCGAAGGGGGCTCCCGACCCGCGCGGCGCGGGTGGTAGAATGATTTCCTTGCGCGATCCATCGCCGACAAGGGGTTCGATGCGTTTCCGTTCGACCGTCCGCCGCTGCCTGGTTCCCGTCTCCGTCCTGGCCGTCGCGCTTGCCGCGGCGCCGGGGCGGGCCGCGAGGGTTCCGGTCGCCTCCTTCCCCCCGGGGTTCACCCTTCCCCGGGGCGATATCGTGTTCCAGTCGCGCATGCCGCTGGCGGACATCGCTCCCGGAGAGTGGACGGAGCGCCAGAGGGGAGAGGTCGCGTACTTCCGGGAGCAGATGCGCAAGCGCGACGAGATCTTCCTGCTCGTGCAGGTGACGCTCGACGCCATCGGGCGGACGGACGAGAACGAGGGGCTGGCCAACGAGGTGGCGCAGGCGGTCGCGGTGAGGCTCCGGGACGCCGGCATCCCGCCGGACCGGATGCTCATCCTTCCCGGACGGGAGGATCGCGCGTCCCTCGACGGGCCGCGGCTTTCGGGCTTCGCGCGGCACCAGGTCGTGGAAATCACCGGCTTCCTCGGAAGCGAATGGCTTCGGAGAAAACCGCCGCAGGAGGTGCGCCGCGCCGTCGATCTCCCGCCGCCGGCCGGGATCTCCCTCCTCGAGCCCGCGGACGCGGGAACCGACCGGGCGAACCACATGCTCCGGGGGACCACGGACCCGTCGGTGGCAAGCCTCGCCGTGACGATCGGCCAGGACGCACGGACCGTCGCCGTCCGGGACGGGCGGTTCGAGACGCCGATTTCCCTGCGGTCCGGCGAAAACCCGATCGTGGTCACCGGCCTGGACCCGTTCGGCCGCGTCCTCAGGGCGTCGAGGACCGTCCGCTACACGCCGCCCCATCCCACGATCGAGATCCTCTCCCCCGCGGAGGGGACGGTGACCGACGTCTCCCGGTCGCCGGTGATCTCGGTGCGCGGGGCGATCCGGAGCAGGACTCCGCTCCGGGAGGCGTTTCTCATCCAGAACGACATCCCGAGGAACATCCCCGTCCGGGAGGACGGCACGTTCCTCCAGCAGGCGATTCTCATGACCGAGGCGGACACGTTCCAGGTGGAGGCGATCGACACGGCGGGAGAGACGGGCACCAGCGGGATCCGGCGGGCGCCCTCGAGGGGGATCGCGGATCGCCCGTTGATGGCGATCCTCCATTGGGACGAGGACGACGTCGATCTCGATCTCCACGTCGACGACGGATCGGATCACCACACCTGGTTCGACGCCGCGGACGCGCTGGAGAACCCGTCCGCGATCCCGGAAGGGAAACTGTGGATCGACAACCGCCGGGGTTTCGGCCCGGAGGTCTTCACGATGGAGAGGACCGTCCCGGGCGAGTACGCCTTCTCCGTCCGCCGGTATCGCGGAAAGAAGCGGTGCCGCGCGTTTCTCACCCTCGTGCTGTTCGCCGGAGCGCCGTCCCGGAAGCTCGTCCGGGTCTACGGGCCGGTGGAACTCTCGGAGGAATCCCCGGCCGCGGAAATCGTCCGCGTCTCGCTCCCCTCGGGGATCGTGCGGTAGCCGGCCCCAAACGACGAAAGGACGAAACCGATGAACACGACCCAACGGATCGCCGGGATCTGCGTCCTCCTGGTCTTTTCCTGCCTCCCGCAGCCGTCGCGCGGGGCCGACGACGCCGTCGATCCGATCGAGCGGGAACTCGCCGCCACCTTGAAGGAGATGGACGCCCTCTCGGCGGAGCTGGACCGGATCGAGGAGATCGCGGCGACGCCGAAGGCGACGTCCGTCCGTTTCGAGATCCGCCGGTCGGGGAACGTCCCGGCGCCGGCGGCCCTCCGGCTGTATCTGTCCGGAAAGCCGGAGCCGGAGCGGGAGTGGACGAAAGCGGACCGCGACCGGTTCCTCTCCGGGACGGAACCGGTCGTGTTCGTCGCGCCGATCCTCCCCGGGACGCAGGAGGCGCGCGTAGTTCTGACCCACCCGACCTGGAAGGTCTCCCCCTCCCGCGATTTCCGCCCGGCGGTTTCTCCCGGCGGGACGTTCCTCCTGCGGCTTACGCTCGCGGCGCAGCCGGACGGAAACGAACCGTCGCTCGTCCCGTCGCCGGAGAAGTAGGGTCGGTGTTCCTCCGGCGTCTGCCCTCCGGGGCCTTGCTCCTGCTCGCGCTGTGCGTCGAGGCGCACGGAGGATCCGTCGTCCGCGCCGACTCTCCCGAGGAGTGGCTCCGCCTCGGCCTTCCGAGGGAGGCGGTGCGGAGCTACGTCGCGCTCCCGCCTGCCGCCCGCCACGGGAGCCCCGCGCTCCCCCGGCTCCTGCGCGACCTGGCCGGGGCCGGGAAGGAGGATGAGGCGCTTCGCCTGTTCCACGAGGAGCTCCCCCGTCTCGCGGAACCGGTCCGCTCCGCCGCGATCCTCGAGGCGGGGAAGATCCGATGGCGCAGGAAGGAGCACGACGAGGCCGCGGACCTTTTCCGGCGGATCCGTCCCGGCTCCCCCGAAGCGCAGGATGCCGCCGCGTACGTCGCGCGCCACCTCGCCGCCCGGGGCGATCCGGGAGGGGCGATCCGGACGCTCGGCGCCGCGCCCGACGGGCCGGTGAAATCCCGATTGGCCGCGGAGATCGGGCGGATGCGGGGCGGCCCGGAAAGCGCGCCTCCGGAACGGGCACGGGAGTCCCCCGGGGCGGACGTCGAGCGGGCGTCGGGAATCCCGGGGAAGGTGGAGTTCCTTTCGGCCCTGGCGCGGGCCCGACTTTCGTCCGGCGACCGGGCGGGCGCGCTCGAGGCGGCCCGGGAAGGGCTCGCGGACATCGGCCGGTGGCGTTCCGCCGTCGCGGCGCAGACCCTGTGGGACGGCACGCATCCGGGGGCGGAAGCTTCGCTTGCGGGGGCGGTCTCCCTGTTCCCCTTCGGCGAGGACGTATCGGCGCTCGAGGCGCCGGGGCGGCGGTTTCTCTCCCTTTCCGCCCTTCACCGCACCCTGGTCGAATCCCGGGAGCGGGCCGCGTCGTTGGCCCGGGATGCGCGGCGCCGGGCGGATGCGGTCCGGGCCCGGATCGCGCTGCATTCCGGGAAACGGGCGAGGCTCGAGCAGGTCGAGGGCCGTTTCCGGGACGACGCCCGGCGGTCCGGCGGCGTCCCGCGCCGCCTGCTCCTCGCGGCGGACGAACTCTCCGTGACCGGGTGGGGGGAGCGGTCCGACCGCCATACGGCGGCCCTGCTCGACGAGACCGCGGAGAGGCTCTCGCGGATTTCCGCCGCCGCGAGGAAGCTCGGATCGACGATGCGGGCGAGAGTCGCCTGGGAGGACACGCGGGGGCTCCCCCCGGAGGACCAGAGGATGATCATCTTCGCCCGGGACCGCCTCGCGAAGGCGGGCGGGACGCTCGAGGCGCTGGAGGCGAAGGTGACGCTGCTGCGGGCGAAGGTATGGGCACGGTGGAAGGAATCGTACGCGGAACGCCTCTCCCGGGATTTCGACGCCGCGGAGAGCGCGAGGGCGCGGGGGGAGGAAGGAGCGGCGCGCGCGCGGCGGATCGGGAGCCGTCTGCGCGGGGAGTCCGCGGAGCTCGCGGCGTGGGAGACCTTTCTGGGAAGGATGGAGGAGCGGATGACGGTCGACGCGGCGGCCCTCGGAAAAGCCCGCGCCGACGTCCACCGGTTCGCGGCGGAGGCGCTCGCGGCCGCCCGGAACGCCGCCGGGCCGGCGATCGCGCGGAAGGAGCGCGGGCTTCACCGCCTCGCCGGGCGCGCGGCGGCGGAGTGGTTCCTCGAGGGGAAACCCGCGGCGGCCGACAACGGCGCGGGGACGCCGCCGCCCGCGATGCTCCCGGAGGCGATCCGCCACCTCGAGGCGTCCATCCCGCCCGCGGGGGAACGCGCCCCGCACATGGACGAAACGCTGTACACGCTGGCGGCCCTCCGCTTCGAGGAGGCGGAGCGCGGTTATTACGGGGGGCGGGACGGGGAACGGAAGGATGCGCCGGACCTGGCGGTCCCCGCCCGCCTGTTCCGCAAGGTGGCCGACGACTTCCCCGGGAGCCCCTACGGCGAGGCCGCCTTCTACGGCCTCTCCCTCTGCCTGCAGGAGTCGGGGGCTCCCGACAACGCGGCCGCCGTCCTGGAGACGCTCCTCTCGCGATACCCCGCCACGCGGTACGCGGACGAGGCGAACCTGCGCCTCGGGGAGCACCGGTTCGACCGGTACGATTTCCCCGGTGCCGAGACGGCGTACCGGAAGGTGCGGGACGGGGCGGCGCCGGAAGTCGCGATCACCGCCCGCTTCAAGCTCGGCTGGGCGCTGTTCCTCCAGGGACGACCGGCGGAGGCGGCGGAGAAGTTCACGGAGGCGTCGCTCCTGTCGGCCGGCGCCTCCAGGACCGGCGGCCTTCGGGAAGAGGCCCGGCGGATGACGGCCCGCTCCCTGATCGAGGCCGGCGCGGAACGGGAGGCGGAGACGTTCCTTTCCCGCCGCGCCGCCGCCGCCGAAGGGGGCGCGGTCCTCCTGGAGATCGAGCGGCTGCTGGAGGCGCAGAACCGGTACGACGAGGCGGCGGCGGTCGCGACCCGCCTGGGGGCGGCCTACCCGCTCGCCCCCGAGCGGGTATCCGCCGAGGAGGAGGCGGCCGCGGCGCTCCGGAAGGGCGGGAGGATCGACGAGAGCATGTCGCGCCGGGGAGCGTTTCACGCCGCCTTCGGTCCCGGCACGCCGTGGCGGAAATCCCCCGGACGGACCGCCGCCGAGATATCCCGCGCGGACTCCCTCTCCATGGAAGGTCTCACCGCGGCCGGCTTCCATTTCCACGCCGCCGCACGGGAGAAGCCTCCGGGTGACCGTTCCCGCGTCCTCGCCCTGTACGACGCGTTCCTTTCCCGTTTCCCCGCGGCGGAGAAGTCCGGAGAGGTGGCGTACCAGCGGGCGTGGCTCCTGTTCGAGGACGGGAGGAAGCGGGACGCCTTGCCGGCGTTCGAGGCGGTGGCCCGGCGCCCATCGGGGGCCCGCGGCGAGGCGGCGCGGTACATGGCGGTCCCGTGCGCCAAGGACCTCTCGTCTCCCGCCGACGCGGCGTCGCAGGGGGAAATCGTGCGCCTGGCGGGAGAGTACGAGCGGGCGTACCCCCGGGGCGAGCGCATCCGGCCGGTTCTTCTGGACCGCGCGCGCGCGCACTACAACCGGAAGGAGTGGGACGCGGCGGCGAAGGCGGCGGGGGAGTCGGGGCGGCGGACCGAAGATCCCGGCGACCGCAGGACGGCGTTCCGGTTGGCGGGCGAGGCGCTCTTCGAGGCGGGTCGATACCCGGACGCGGAAGGCGCGTTCCGCGAGATCCTCGCCGCGTCGCCCCCCGACGGGGAACGCGCGGAGGCGCAGAAGTGGGTCGGCTTCTCGATGTTCCGCTCGGCGGAACGGTTCCCCGCTTCGCGCGGCGCGGACGCGGGCGCCCTGTTCCTCCGGATCGCCCGGGAGTTTCCGGCGCTCCCGATCGTTCCCGAGGCCCGTTTCCGCGCCGGCGCCGCGTTCGCGGACGCGGGGAGGAGCGCGGAGGCGATCGACGCGTACCGGTCCGTCGAAACGGCGCACGCGGATTCCCCGCTGGCGGAAACCGCCACCCGGCGCCTCGCGGCGCTGTACGAGAAGACCGGACAGCCGCTGCCGGCGGCGGAGCGGCTGGAGCGCCTGTCGGCGGGAGAGAAAGGCGGCGAAGCGAGGGCCGGCATGCTCTTCCGGTCGGCGGAGCTGTACTCTCGCGGGAAGGAGGAGGCCCGATCGAGGAAGGCGTACGGAGCGGCCGCCGCGGTCGCCGACGCGCCGGCGCCGCTGAAGATCCTTTCCCTCTTCCGGGCCGGCGAGAGCGCCCGGGCGGATGGGCTTGCGATCGAGGCGGACAGCCGGTACGACGAGGCGGTGAAAATCCACCGGGAATCGGGAGGGGCGGCGCCGGAGATCGCGGGGCGCGCGCTCCACCGGCGCGCCGAGGCGAAATTGAGCGCATACCTGCCGATCCGCATCGCGCCGCCGCTCGAGCGGACGTACGCGGAGAAGCAGCAGGCGCTCGAGGCGTGCGTCGCCCTGTACGCGGACGCGGTCCGGATCGGTGACGCCGGAACCGTGTCCGCCTCCCTTCATCGGATCGGGGAGGCGCTCGAGGATTTCCGCGCGGCCGTCCTGGCCTCCCCTCCCCCGCCGGAGCTTTCTTCCGCGGAGAAGGAGGAGTATCTCTTCCTGCTGGAGGAGCGGGCCGCCCCGATCGAGGAGCGCGCCGTCCTGAGCTTCCGGAACAACGTGCGCCAGGCGGCCGCCGCGGACCATTTCGACGACTGGGTGGCGAAGAGCCGGGAACGCCTTCGGTCGTTGCGGCCCGCCGTATTCGGAAAGCGGGCCGAGTTCGCCTTCCCGACCGTTCCGGTCCCCGACTTCGTCGGGATCACGGAGAGGGCGATCCCGTGACGCGAAAACCGATATCCATCGCGGTCGCCGCCCTGTTCGCCGTCCTGCACGCGGGATGCGCCCCGCAGCGGGCCGCGCTCCTGCCCGCTCCTCCGTCCGAGGTCCGGAGGACGGCGCCCGGAACCGCCTCCGTCCCCTCCGGCGCCTCCCCCGCGCCCGGGCCGGATTACGGATCGTTGTACCGGGAATCGTTGACCCGGACCCGCGACCTGCTGCGGGCGGGGGAGGCGCGGAAGGCGGTGCCGCTGTGGGACGCGCTGGAGAAGACCCCGTTCGCCGCCGAAGCCTTTTTCAACCGCGGAGTGCTCCTCCAGCTCTCCGGAGATCGAGACGGGGCGGAATCGCAGTATCGACGCGCCGCGTCCCCCCCGCTCCTGTCGGAGCCCGCGGCCGCGAACCTTCTCGGCATCGCGCTGCTCCGGGGCGATCGGGAGAAGCTGCGCGAGTTCGTCGACAACGCCGTGAAGCCGGTCACGGCGCTCCCGGGCGACCGCCTCCCCGAACTCTCCTCCAACCTTTTCGCTGCGCTGATCGACCTGGCGCGCGTCGAGGAGGCGGAAACGGCTTACGGGAGATTGTCGGCAAGGGGGACGGCCACCCCTTCCCTGCCCTGGAACCGGGCCGTGCTGGCGTATCGAAAGGGAGATCCGGTGGACGCGCGGAGGTACGCCGCGGCCGTTCCGCCCTCGGTGGCGGCGCTGTGGCCGGTGGCGGCCTCCCGCGTGGCGTGGGAGCGGGACCCGTCGAATGTCCCGCCGCTTTCCGACGACGGTTCCGCCGAACCGCGGATCCGGTCGCTCTCCGCCAATCTCGAGGCGCACCGCGCATGGACAAAGGGCGAATACGCCGCCGCCCGGGACCTGCTCCGGTCGGCCGCCGGGGAACGGCCATCCGGCGAATCCCTGACGAATTTGGGAGTCGTCCTTGCCGAAATGGGAAAATGGAAGGAAGCGCTGGGGGCGCTGGAACGGTCGGCGAAAGAGGCGCCGAACCTGCCGGAGGCGTGGCTGAACCTCGGGCTGTTCCGGGAGATGTACCTCGGTGACGCTCCGGGAGCCATCCTGTGCTACGAACGGTACGTGCGGCTGAACGGTCCGAGAAAGGAGGAGGCGTCGAGGTGGTCCGAGGGACTGAAAAAATCGCAACCGTCGCGCTGATCGCGCTGCTGTGGGTCGTTGCGCCTTCCCCCGCGGAG
This sequence comes from Deltaproteobacteria bacterium, assembly GCA_016234845.1. Lineage (NCBI taxonomy): Bacteria > Pseudomonadati > Myxococcota > Myxococcia > Deltaproteobacteria bacterium. The sequence continues at coordinate 8,080 of JACRNP010000056.1, forward strand.
GCGGCGGGGCCGGTTGGCGCGGCCGGAAGGGATCCCGGGGGCGCGGTGCGGCTCGACGAGGTGCGGATCACGGGGAGCCCGGAGCACCCGGGGATCCTCTTCTTCCTCCCGCGAACCCGTTTCCGCCTCCTCCCCCTGCGGACGGAACGGGATGACGCCGGCGACATGCTGCGGGACGATCGGGAGAAGGGAGCGCCGGCCCCTTGAATTTCGACGTCCGCCCCGACGGCATCGTCGTCCTCCCCGGCGACCGGGTTCCGCCGTTTTTCCGCATCGCGGTCGCGCTGTCGGTCGCGTTGCACTTCGCCGTCCTGATGACCAGTCCCTACTGGCAGAGCCGGCCGGATGCGGGGGAGCGGATCGTCGAGATCGACATCGCCGAGATGCCGAAGGAGGAGGTCCCCGCCATCCCCGAGGTGCGGGTCCGCGCGCCGGAAGCGGTCCCCCCGCCCCCGCCGAGGCCGTCCGCCGCGGCGATGGAACCGCCCTCCCCGGCCGAGACCGCGCCGCCCAGCCGGGAGGCGATCCGCGAAAAGGTGGCTTCCCGGGGGATCCTGAAGATGCTCGGGGAAAAAGGGGCCGCGGATCCGCTTCCGTCCATCCGGCTTCCCGGCGATCTGCGCCCGTCCCCCCCCCGCGCGAATCCGTCCCCCGGCGACTACGTTCCCCGCCCGGTCGAGGAAGGGGGGAAGGCGAGGAACCCGGGGATCGAGCGGCAGATCGCGGCCGCGCCTCGGGCGCAGAAGACCATGGTCTCGCAGACGTTCCGCACCGACTCCGGGCTGGAGGCGGAGATCTCCGGGGCATCCGACGAGCCGTCGCGGTCGTTCCAGGCGATCGCGGCGACCGTGAAGCAGTACCAGGGCGGAATCCGGTACGTGTACAATCGGGAGCTGCTCGTGAACCCGAACCTCGCGGGGAAGATGATGGTCGCGTTCGTCATCCTCCCGGACGGGACCGTCGACTCGGTGGAGGTGCGCCAGAGCACCCTCGGCTGGCCCGCCCTGGACGACGCGGTGAAGGGGCGGATGCGCCACTGGAAATTCCCCCGCGGGGCCGGAGGACCGGTCCGAGTGGTGTTCCCCTTCGTCTTCCACCCAGAGATGTGAGCGCCGCGCCGTGCGATCCATCCTCCCCCTCATCCCGATCCTTGCCTCCCTCCTCCTTCCCGCGTCCGCCTTCCCCGGACCGGCGACGCCTGCCGCTCCCGCCTCCCGTGGGGACGCGGCGGACCGGTTGGCGAGGATCGAGCGCGCGATGTGGGAGAGGGACGACGGCGAGATCCCGTCGCTCCGGGAATGGGCCGCGGGGGACGGAAACGAAAGGGTGCGGGAGCGGGCGGTCGGCGCCCTGACCCTGCTTCGGGACATGGGATCCCGTATGCTGTTTTTCGATCGCCTGTCGGCCGACGCGTCGCCCGCGGTCCGCAGGGCCGCCGCGGATGCGATCGGCACGCTGGGAATCCCCGTCGACCGGATCGACCGCCTGACCGGCCCGCTCCAGAAGGATCCCGACGTCATGGTCCGCGCCGAGTGCGCCCGCGCCATCGGCCGGATCGGCGCCCGGCAGGCGGCGGGAATCCTCATCTACGCGCTGGCCGGCGACCCGTCCCCGGAAGTTCGGGCGCTCAGCGCGGATGCGCTTGCGCGGCTGGGCGCGAAGGAGGGCGGGGAGATTCTCCGTTCCGCCGCGCTCGCGGACGGGAACACGGTCGTCCGGCTCGCGGCGGTCCGCGCCCTGCGGCACCTTTCGCCGCAGGAGTCCATCGAGACGTTCCGCGCCGTATGGCGGGAGGGTCCGGACACGGATCTCCGCCTCGAGGCGTACCAGGGGCTGCTCGCGACCCGCGAGAGATCGGAGTGGATCCGGCAGGGGCTCGAGGAGAAGGACCCGGTCGTGCGCGCGGTGGCCGTCCGGGAGTGGCTGCTGATGCTCGACCTCCCCAGGAGAAAGGATCGCCTCGTGCGGCGTTCCGGCGAGATCCTGATGCTCGAAGGGCTGCTCAAGGATCCGGCCGGGAACATCCGGGAAATGTCCCGGGGCGTCCTCGAAAGCCTGGGGTTCAAGGTGCGCGCCACGGGATTCTCCTACGCCATCGTGGAGGAATGACCCCCCTTCCGTCCGTTCACGATCCCATCGTCCCCGACATCGATCCGCGGCACGGCGGTTGCTGAAACCCCGACCGGCGCCGCTTCCCGTCGAGCCGCACGGACCGGACCCGGCGATCCCCGTTCGCCAAGGAGAACCCGTGCTCGTCCGCGCCCGGTCCTTCGCCGTCCTCGGCGTCGACGCCCTCCCCGTCGAGGTCGAAACCGACATCTCCCACGGCCTGCCGTCCTACACGGTGGTCGGCCTCCCCGGCAGCTCGGTCCGGGAAAGCGACGACCGGATCCGGGCCGCCATCCGGAATTCGGGGCTCCTGTTCCCCGGGAGGAAGTTGACCGTCAACCTCGCCCCGGCGGACCTCCGGAAGGACGGGGCGCTCCTCGATCTTCCGATCGCCCTCTCGGTGCTGTGCGCGGCGGGCATTCTTCCCGGGGAGGCTCTGGGAAAGTGGATCATCGCGGGGGAACTCTCCCTCGACGGCTCGGTCCGGCCGGTCCGCGGCGCGCTCTCCCAGGCGCTGCTCGCGCGGGATCTCGCGGTGCCGGGGGTCGTCGTCCCGGAAGGGAACGAGGAGGAGGCCCGGCTGGTCCCCGGAGTCCGCGTGGCGGCCGTCCGGTCGCTCCGGGAGGCGGCGGCGCTCCTCGCGGGAGAGACGCCCTGCCCCGCGGCCGCGGGGATTCCCGGCGCCCGCGGGAGCGAACCGGTGGGGACGCCGGACATGTCGGACGTGGTCGGCCAGCCGATGGCGCGCAGGGTCCTCGAGATCGGGGCGGCCGGCGGCCATGCGATGCTCCTGCTGGGACCCCCGGGATGCGGGAAGACGATGCTGGCCGAGCGGATGCCCGGGATCCTGCCCGACCTCACCCCTTCCGAGTCGCTCGAAACCACGCGGATCTACAGCGCGGCCGGGGAACCGCCATGGCCCCGTCCCCTGCTTCGGCGCCCGTTCCGCGCGCCCCACTCGTCGATCACGGCCGCCGCTCTCCTGGGCGGCGGGAATCCGCCGCGCGCCGGGGAGGTTTCGTTCGCGCACGGGGGTGTCCTGTTCCTCGACGAGTTCTCCGAATTCCGGCCGGAGGCGAGGGAGGCGCTGCGGCAGCCGATCGAGTCGGGGGAGATCCGGATATCCCGTGCGGGGCACCGGTACCGGTTCCCCTGCCGGTTCCTGCTGCTGGCGGCGTCCAACGCGTGCCCTTGCGGGAACGCCGGGCACCCCCGGAAGGTCTGCCGATGCTCCCCCGGGGGCCTGGAGCGGTTCCATCGGAAATTCTCCGGCCCCCTGCTCGACCGGATCGACCTCGCGGTTTCCGTCCTCCCGGTCGCCGTGGAGGAGTGGTCCGGCGAATCGATCGGGGAGAGTTCGGAGGCGGTCCGCCGAAGGGTCGTCGCGTGCCGGGCGATCCAGGAGGCGCGGTACGCCGGGCGGGCATGCCGGACGAACGGGACGGTCCGCGCCTCCACCGCGGAGCTGCTGCGGGAGCTGTCCCCCGAGGCGCGGACATTCCTCACCCGGGCCGCGGAGCGGCTGTCCCTTTCGGGAAGGGCCATCGGGAAGGCGTGCCGGGTCGCCCGCACGATCGCCGATCTTTCGGGCGAGCCCCGCGTCCTGCTTCCCCACGCCGGAGAAAGCCTTCAGTACCGCCTCGCGGGGTTCGAGATCGCGGGAGGAGAACGACGGGAGGGGGACGGTTACAGCCGGTCGGCGATGTCCCAGAACACCTTCTCGACGTAGTTGCGGAAACCGTGGATGAACGCGCAACGGCGGTGGAACCTCGCCAGCGACCCGCAGAAGTACAGCCCCGGCACGGTCGACTCGCCGACCGGCGAGATCCTAGGATATCCCTTCTCGCCGATCCCGACGACTCCTCCCTCGATCGGGATCCATCGGGGGCTGTACCCGGTGGCGCAGACGATCCAGTCGAACTCCTCGACCTCCCCGCCGAGGAACCGGACGGTCCGGTCCGCGACCGAGACGACCGGGTCCGCCTCGCGCAGCGACAGGATCCGGAATCGGAAGAGTTCCTTGAGGACGCTCTCGGACGATCCGCGGATGTGCTCCAGGTCCCCCGACTCGCTGAAGTACCGCAACGGGTTCCGGGTGCACAGGGTGACCCGCGCGGTTCCCGCGAGCTGGATGCACAGCTCCGCCGCCGAATTCCCGCCGCCGATCACGAGCACCTTCTTCCGGTCGTACCCCATGCAGTCCACGAAATCGCAGGAGTGGACGACGAACGGATTGCCGGCGATCCCCGGGACTTCCGGAAAACAGGGGACCGACGACGCACCCGTCGCGATCACCAGGAAGCGGCACCGGGATTCCTCCCCGTCGACGGTCGAGACGGCGAACCCTCCATCCACCGCCCTCGCGGCGGTCGCCCCCTTGCGCTCCTCGACCGACAGCCGGTTCTCCCTGGCGAACGAATCCACGTAGCAGAGGAAATCCTCGCGGGAGGGAAAGGGGCGACGCGTCCCCGGGAGTCCCCAGAGCGGGCGGGTGAGGGTGAGCGAGGTCCAGTCGGTCCCCGGAACGGACGGGGAGAGAAGGACCATGCCGGGACGCATGTCGCGCCACGCCTGCGCGATCTTCCCCCGCTCCAGGACCCTGTGCGGGATCCCGTGCTCCCGGAAGAAATGGGAAAGGAGCAGCCCCGCCGGCCCTCCCCCGACGATCAGCACGTCCGCCATCCGCAATGCCCTCCCCGGCGACTTCGTGTAGTAGTATATATCGGCGGAGGGGGTGGTTATCCCTTGGGTTTTCGCTGTTGACACGCCGGTCCTCCTTACCTATAGTGATTTGTTCTTATCGAACGGTACGGAGGAAGATGCCATGTACGCCGTCATCCGCACGGGAGGGAAGCAGCTTCGCGTCTCCCCGGGCGACGTGATCAACGTGGAGAAACTCGAGGTGGAACCGGGATCCGTCGTGGAACTGACGGAAGTCCTCATGGTCGCCACCGACGCCGGTACGACCGTCGGCACCCCCACCGTGGGCGGGGCCGCCGTGTTGTGCAAGGCGGTGCGCAACGGGAAGGGCAGGAAGATCCACATATACAAGTACAAGCGGCGGAAAGGATTCGCCCGCCGGCAGGGGCACCGCCAGCCGTTCACAACGCTTTCCGTGACCGAGATCCGGGTCGCCTGATCCGGGTACAGGGGGCAATAGGGCCATGGCGCACAAAAAGGGCGTTGGCAGTTCGAGAAACGGACGGGACAGCCAGAGCAAGCGGCTCGGCGTGAAGCGGTTCGGGGGACAGTCGGTCACCGCCGGGTGCATCATCGTCCGGCAGCGTGGAACGGCGGTCCACCCCGGGGACAACGTCGGGATGGGGAAGGACCACACCCTGTTCGCGCTGGTCGACGGAGTCGTTCAGTTCGACCGCATGGGAAAAGACCGCAAGAGGGTTTCCGTCCTCTCCGCTCCGTAGTCCCCCGTTCATGCACTTCATCGACGAGGCCACGATCACCGTCCGTTCCGGGGACGGCGGACGCGGCTGCGTCAGCTTCCGGCGGGAGAAGTTCGTGCCCCGCGGGGGACCCGACGGGGGAAACGGAGGGAACGGCGGCGATGTCGTCCTCGTCGTGAGCCCGCACCTCTCCACCCTTCTCGACTTCCGGTACCGCAATCTGCACAAGGCGAAGCGGGGGCAGCACGGCATGGGGAAGAACATGCACGGCAGGAACGCCCCCGGCCTGCGGATTTCGGTCCCGCCGGGAACCATCGTCCACGACGACGACACCGGGGAGATCCTGGCGGATCTCACCCGCCCGGGCGAGGAGTTCGTCGCCGCCGCGGGCGGGCGCGGAGGGCGGGGGAACACGTCGTTCACGACCTCGGTCCGCCAGGCGCCCGACCATGCGGAACCGGGTCAGCCGGGCCGGGAACGGCGACTTCGACTGGAACTGAAGCTCATCGCGCAGATCGGGCTGGTCGGCCTTCCCAATGCGGGGAAATCGACCCTCCTCTCGCGCATCTCCCGCGCGAAACCGAAGATCGCGGACTACCCCTTCACGACCCTCTCGCCGGTCCTGGGCGTGGTATCGCACCGGGACGAGGAGTTCGTCGTGGCCGACCTTCCCGGCCTGATCGAGGGGGCGCACCTCGGGGCGGGGCTGGGCCACCGCTTCCTGAGGCACGCGGAGCGCACGGAAGGACTGGTACACGTGATCGACGCGGGACAGGAACCGGGGAACATCGTCGCGGCGTACCGGACCGTCCGGGACGAGATGGGGAAGTTCCAGCCGGTGCTCCTCACGCGTCCGACGCTCCTCGCCTTCAACAAGACCGATCTCCCCGGGGCGAGGGAAAACGCGGAGCTCGCCCTTCGGAAGATCGGGCACCCGAAGGGGGACGTCCATTACATCTCCGCGGCCACCGGGGAGGGGATCGGCCGCCTCCTCGACGGAATGCTTTCCCTGCGAAGGAGACAACCGTATGCGGTCTGACGGGGGCACTGCGAAACGCGGGAGGGCCGGTTCCCGGTTCCCCGGGATCCGGCGGGTCGTGGTCAAGCTGGGCAGCGGCACGGTCACCGACCCCGAGAAGGGGTTGCGGGAACCCACCATCCGCGCCCTGGCCGCGCAGCTTTCCTCCGCCTGGACCGACTCGGGCGTTTCCTTCGTCGTCGTGACCTCCGGCGCGATCGCCGCGGGGAGGAAGAAGCTGGGGATGGCGGAGCGCCCCCGGACGGTGGCGCTCAAGCAGGCCGCCGCCGCCGTCGGCCAGACCTCCCTGATGCGGGCGTACGAACGGGCGTTCGAAAAACGCGGCCGCCACGTGGCGCAGCTGCTCCTCACCCACGAGGATTTCGAGGACCGGGAGCGGTACGTGAACGCCAGGAACACGCTCCTCACCCTGCTCTCCCGGGGAATCGTCCCGATCGTCAACGAGAACGACACGGTGGCCACCGAGGAGATCCGCCTCGAGGGAGGGGGCGGTGGGGCCAACGACCACCTGGCGACTCTGGTGACCCAGATGATCGGGGCGGACCTGCTGATCCTCCTCACCGACAGCGAGGGGCTCTTCACGAAGGATCCCCACCGGCACCCCGACGCCCGTCGGATTCCGATCGTGCGGAACCTGGAGGACGAATCGATCCGGGCCGCCGTCGGCCGGTACACCTCCGCGGAAGGGACGGGAGGGATGGCTTCGAAGATCCGCGCCGCCCGGGTCCTGTCGGCCTCCGGGGTGCCGGTCGTGATCGCCTCGGGGCTCTCCCGGCGGTCGGTCCTGGACGCGCTCGCGGGAAAGGACACGGGTACGCTCATCCTCCCCCGGGCCGCGGGGAGGATTTCGAGCCGCAAGATGTGGATCGCGTACGCCCGCCGATCCCACGGGACCGTCGTCGTGGACGACGGCGCGCGGAAGGTGCTGATGGAGGGAGGGAAGAGCCTCCTCCCCGCGGGGGTGATCGGGGCGCAGGGGGGATTCCTTCGCGGCGACGCGGTGTCCATCGCGGACCGGCGGGGGCGCGTCTTCGCCCGCGGGATCTCGCGGTGGAGCAGCGACCAGGTGGAGCGCGGGAAAGGGAGGCGCAGCGACGAGGTCCGGGCGATCCTGGGCGCCGAAATGCCGGCGGAAGTCGTCCACCGCGACGACCTGACGATCCTTCCGTCCGCCAGGAGCCCGGAATCCCCCAAAGGAGGTGCCGCGCGGTGAGCCCGAACGAATCGACCGCGGCGATGGTCGAGAGGATCTGCCGCGCCGCGAAGGAAGCGGCGGGGCCGCTGTCCTGCGCGGGCGCCGCGGCGAAGAACGCCGCCCTCCTCGCGATGGCGCGGGGACTCCGCTCGGGGGCGGACTCCCTCAAGGCGGAGAACGCGAAGGACGTCGAGGCGGGGAAGTCCCGCGGGCTCTCCGCGGCGATGCTCGACCGGCTGCTCCTGACCGACGAGCGGATCCGCCAGATGGCCGAGGGGATCCTGGAGGTCCTCGCCCTTCCCGACCCGGTGGGAGGGATCGAGCGGATGGAGCGCCGCCCGAACGGGCTGCTCGTCGGGCGGATGCGGATCCCCCTGGGGGTGATCGGGATCATCTACGAATCGCGCCCGAACGTGACCGCCGACGCCGCCGCCCTGTGCGTGAAATCCGGCAACGCGGTCGTCCTGCGCGGCGGCTCCGAGGCGATCCGCTCCAACTCCGCCATCGCCTCGATCCTGCGCGAGGCGCTCGCGGCCGCCGGGCTCCCGGTGGACGCCGTCTCCCTGATCCCGAAGACCGACCGCGCCGCGATCGACCTGATGCTGACGAAGGAGGAGTACATCGACCTCGTCATCCCGCGGGGAGGCGAGGGGCTGATCCGAAGCGTCGCCGAGAAGTCCCGCATCCCGGTGATCAAGCATTACAAGGGAGTGTGCCACGCCTACGTGGACGATGGCGCGGACATCCCGCAGGCGGTGCGGGTCTGCGTCAACGCGAAGGCGCAGCGGCCCGGCGTCTGCAACGCGATGGAGACGATGCTCGTGCACCGCGCGATCGCTCCCGCGTTCCTCCCGGAGGCGGCGGAGGCGCTCTTCCGGGAGGGGGTGGAGCTGCGCGGCTGCCCGGAGACGGTGCGGCTGGTCCCGAAGGCCTCTCCCGCCGCCGAAGCGGACTGGGGCACGGAGTTCCTCGACCGGATCCTCGCCGTGCGGGTGGTCCCGTCGATGGACGCCGCGATGGAGCACATCCGGAGGCACGGCTCCCTCCACACCGAGACGATCCTCACCCGCGACCACGGCCGCGCGATGCGGTTTCTCCGCGAGGTGGACTCCTCGCTCGTGCTGGTGAACGCCTCCACGCGCTTCAACGACGGTTTCCAGCTCGGCCTCGGAGCGGAGATCGGAATCAGCACGACCAAGATCCACGCCTTCGGCCCGATGGGGCTTACGGAGCTCACGACGACCAAGTTCGTCGCCTTCGGGGACGGCCAGGTGCGGCAGTAGTGGCGACCGAGACCCCCCGCGTAGCCCTGTTCGGCGGCACGTTCGACCCGGTCCACAACGGACACCTCCGGATGGCGCTCGAGGTGCTCGAGGGGCTTGCGCTCCCCCGCCTCCTCCTGGTCCCGGCGGCGCAGCCGCCGCACAAGCCGCTGCTGCCCCTCACGCCCGCCGTCCACCGGTACGCGATGGCGCAGTCCGCCGTGTCGGGGATCGACGGGATGTCGGTGACCGACGTCGAGCTGCGGCGGCAGGGCCCGTCGTACTCCCTCCTCACGGTCCGGGAGATCCAGGACGCCGATCCCGCATCCGGCCTGCTCTTCATCGTCGGCGCCGACGCGTTCTCCGAGATCGCCACGTGGCACCGGTACGAGGAGCTGCTCGGGGCGTGCGACTTCCTGCTGCTCCCCCGCCCCGGAACCCCGCCGGAGGCGTCGTTTCCCCCGGGCGTCCGTATTGTAAAGGAGGGTGACGGTTGCTATAGTTTACGGGGGCGTTCCTTCCGGCTTCCCGGCGGGCGCAGGTTGCTGTGTCCCGACCTTCCGGTGCTGGACATCTCGTCGCGTTCCATCCGGGACAAGGTTCGGAAGGGGAGATCCATCCGTGGCCTGGTGCCCCCGGAAGTGGAGCGGTACATCCACGACCACGGACTGTACCGGGGAGAAGAGAGAGGGTAGCCGGCCATCGCAACGCGGGAAACAGTCATCCGATGCGCCCTCCTGGCGCGGGAAAAGAAGGGACAGGACGTGCGCGCGCTCGATGTGCGCGAGCTGGCCGGGTTCACGGACTATTTCCTCCTGTGTTCCGGCGCCTCCGACCGCCAGGTGGCGGCCCTCGCCGAACACATCGAGGTCACGCTCAAGAAGGAGCTCGGCGTCCGGCCGATCGGGTTCGAGGGGCTCCGCGACGGGCGGTGGGCGCTGATCGATTACGGGGACTTCGTGGTCCACGTCTTCCTGTCCAGCGTCCGCGAGTTCTACAACTTCGATCGACTGTGGGGCGCGGCGTCCGAGGTGCCCCTCCCCGCGGAGTGAACGGCTAATACCGCCAGGAAAGCGTCGTCCCCCGGAGGGATGCACGGATCATGGCCGTCCGACTTCTCTTCCTGCTGTTCGTCGCCATCCTGGTGGCGTTCTCCTACATCTCCCTTCTGAACGGGCAGCACATCCCCTTCTACTACTCCGCCACGCGGCAGATGGAGGTGACGGTCAGCGAGCTGGCGATCCTCGCGTTCTCCCTGGGGGCGGCGATGGTCATCCTCGGGACGCTGGTCAAGGACGTGACCTCCGCGTCGCGCAACTGGCGGGAGCGCCGGGAGAAGCAGCGCCGGGACGCCGCGCGGGCGAGGGCGGCGAAGGCGGCGGAGCTGGTCCAGCGGGGGATGCTCACCGAGGCGACGAAGGAGCTCACCCGCAGCCTGTCCGTCAACGCGGAGGACCGCGAGGCGCTCCTGCTCCTCGCCTCCGCGCAGGAGGAGCTGGGGAACCACCTCGAGGCGGTCAAGGCCCTGACCCGCGTGAAGCAGATCGACCCGTCCGACCTTTCGGTCTACTTCCGGCTCGCCTCCCTCTACCGGAGGATGAACGATCCCGAGGCGGCGCTTTCGGCGCTCCGGTCGGTCGAGGCCACGGAGGGGGAGAACCCGCGCGCGTGGGAGGGGATCCGCGACATCCACCTGTCCCGCGGGGAGATGATCCCCGCCTACAACGAGCAGAAGAAGCTGATCCGGCTGCGCGGAAAGGAGGCCTCGCGCGCCGACCAGGCGCTCTTCCTCGCGCTCCGGTACGAGAAGGCCCAGGTGCGGATGGCGCAGGGGAAGACCGACGACGCCGAGCGGCGGCTGCGGGACGTCATGAAGGACGACCCGGCGTTCTGCGCCTCCTACATCGCCCTGTCCGATCATCTCCGCGCCCGCAGCGTGGACGAAGCGGTGGAAACGCTGCTGCAGGGGTTCCGCGCCGCGCGCAACCCGGTGTTCCTCATCAAGCTCGAGGACCTGTGCGTGGAGACCGAACGTCCGCAGGCGATGATCCGGATCTACTCCCGCCTGCAGCAGGAGTTCCCGGCCGACTACGACGTCAACCTCTTCGCGGGGAAATTCTTCCTCCGCCTGGAAATGATCGACGAAGGGCTGGAACAGTTGTTGAAGGCCGAGACGCTGGACCCCGAGCGGGAATCGGTGCACATCCTGCTCGCGGAGGCATTCCGGCGGAGGGGCAGGTATGAATCGGCCAGCCAGCACTACCAGCGCGCCATCGGGTACAAGCGGAGGTATCTCATCCCGTTCCGGTGCTCCGCCTGCGGCTCGTCCACCATCAAGTGGACCGCCCGCTGCCCTTCCTGCGGGGCATGGAACGGGTACGCCATCGACCACGGATCCCGCGAGTTCGCCCAGAACGCCACTTCGAAGTGAACTCTCGCTCCTGAAGGAGCTGCTGCCGACGGTCGCGCCCGACCTCTCCCCGCGAGCCGTGGAGCGCTGGCCGCTCCACGACGGCCCCGTATGCCCGCGGTGCGGCGCCTTCCTCGGATCCTCCCCCGCCCCGGCGTCCCCGGTTCCGTGCGCACCCTGCGCGTCGGATCCCCCGGTATTCGACTCCGCCCGTTCCCTCTTCCCCCACGCCGGAGACGTCCGCGCCGCCATACTGGCGGCGAAGTACGCCGGCAGGCCGTTCCCGGCGTGCGCGGTGGCGAACCGGATCCGATCCGCCCTCGCGGGAGCGTGGGCCGGCCTGATCCCGGACGGTGAACGTCCCGCGGTGGTTCCGGTTCCGGTCCACCCGTGGAAATATTTCCGCCGCGGGTTCAACCTTCCCGCGCTGGTCGGGGAACGGCTGGCGAGGGACCTGGGGTGGCCGTTCGCCCCCCTGCTCCTTTCGCGCGGCCTCGGGCGCGCTCCCCAGGCCGGACTCCCCCTTTCCGGCCGGCGCTCCAACGTGGAGGGCGCCTTCCGCGTACCGCGGGGAAGGCGTCCGCCGCCGCGGGTACTCCTGCTGGACGACGTGTACACCTCGGGAGCGACGGCCCGGGAGTGCGCCCGCGCCTTGAAAACCGGAGGCGCGGACCATATAGTGGTCGTGACGGTCGTCCGCGCCGTCCCGTAACGACCCTCGCGCGCCACGGAGCCCCGATGCCGCCTGCCGCCTACCTTGCCGCCGCCCTGCAATTCCGCGTGGACGTCGGCGACGTGCCCGCGAACCGCGGGCGGGCCGTCCGGTGGATCACGGAAGCCGCGAAACGGGGCGCGCGCCTGCTGGTCCTGCCGGAGATGTGGAGCACCGGGTTCGCGGAGGGAGCCCTGCTCCCGCTCTCGCGGACCACCCCCGACATCCTGGTCGAGCTTCGGACCCTGGCGGTCCGCCACCGGCTGGTGATCGCCGGTTCGCTCCCGGAGCGGGTCGGGCGCGGCGTCTTCAACACCCTGTACGTCGTGAACGCCACCGGGGTCGTGACCGGCGAGTACCGGAAGGCCCACCTGTTCACGCCTTCGGGCGAGGACCGGTGGTTCCGCCGCGGGACGTCGGCCGGGACCGTCCCGTCGGACGCGGGCTTGCTCGGGCCGCTCATCTGCTACGACCTTCGCTTCCCGGAGCTGTCCCGGAAATACTTCCTCGAGGGGTCGGGCGTGCTCTGCGTGTCGTCCCAGTGGCCGGCCGTCCGCAGCGCCCACTGGGGAATCCTGACCGTCGCGAGGGCGGTGGAGAACCAGGCGTACCTCGTCGCCGCGAACGCGGTCGGCCCGTCGGGGCCGTTCCGCTACTCGGGCGGCTCCGTGATCGTTTCCCCGGCGGGGGAGCGGATGGCGGAGGCCGGCGAGAAGGAAGGAATCGCGATGGCGACGATCGATCCGGCGGTCGTCGATGAAATCCGTAGGAGGATCCCGTGCCTCGCGGACCGAAACCCGAAGGCGTACCGGGCGACCCGTCGGCCCGGGTGATCCCGCGGCGGGGCGTCCGGGAACTCTGCGCCCGCCTGCGGCGCGAGGGGAAACGGATCGTCTTCACGAACGGCTGCTTCGACATCCTGCACGCCGGTCACGCCCAGTACCTGCGGAGGGCGGCGGCCCTCGGGGATGTCCTCTTCGTGGGACTGAACGGCGACGCCTCGGTGCGGCGGCTGAAGGGCGAAGGCCGGCCGGTCCAGAGCAGCCGCGACCGGGCGTACCTGCTCGCCTCCCTCTCCTGCGTCTCCTACGTGTCGGTGTTCTCCGGCGATACTCCCCTGCGGCTCATCCGCGACGTCCTGCCGCACGTGCTGGTGAAGGGGGGGGACTGGAAGGGGAAGGCGATCGTGGGGTCGGACGTGGTGCTCGCGCACGGGGGAACGGTCACGACGATCCGGTTCCTCCCCGGCCGCTCGACCACGGCGATCCTGTCGCGCGCGAAACGATCCGGGAAGGAGATCGCCGGATCCTCCGGAGCGCGGACAGGAGCCGCGCGATCTCCGCGCGCGTCGTGAACGGTCCGGGGCTCACCCGGACGGTGCCGGCTGGAAAGGTGCGAAGCGTGCGGTGGCCGTTCGGGGAGCAGTGCAGCCCCGCCCGCACCAGCACGCCGTGCCCGCTCTCCAGCCTCCGCCCCACATCCGCGGGATCCATCCCCTCCACCACGAACGACACCACCGACACGCGCCGGGACGGGTCGCGGGGGCCGAGGAGATGCACCCCGGGGATCTTCTCCAGCCCGTCGAGCAGCGCCTCGACGAGTTCGACCTCCTTCCGCCGGATCGCAGCGACCCCTTTCCGCAGGATCCAGGCGAGCGACACGGCGAGCCCCGCGATCCCGACGCTGTTCTGCGTCCCCGATTCGAGCGCATCGGGGAGGAATTCCGGCTGGTGGTCCGATTCGGATCGGCTCCCGGTGCCGCCCTCGACCAGCGGCGTGACCCGCACCCCTTCACGGACGTAGAGGAAACCGGTCCCCTGCGGCCCGAGCAGTCCCTTGTGGCCGGAGGCGGCCAGCAGGTCGACGGGAAGGGCCGACAGGTCGATCGGAACGGAGCCCGCCGTCTGCGCGGCGTCCACGAGCGTCAGGATCCCGCGCTTGCGCGCTTCCGCGAGCACCTTCCCGACCGGCTGCAGGGCGCCGGAGACGTTGGAGGCGTGGACCATCGCGACCATCCGGGTCCCCTTCCGGAACGCCGCGGAAATCGAAGCCGGGTCCGCGACGCCGTCGCGGCCGGCGGGAACCACCGTCACCCGGACGCCGGCCTCCTCCATCCTTCGCAGCGGCCGCATCACGGAGTTGTGCTCGAGCGACGTGGTGACGACGTGGTCCCCCGGCCGCAGAACCCCCTTGATCGCCTGGTTGAGCGCGGCGGTGGCGTTCCCGGTGAAGACGAACCGGGAGCTGTCGGAACTCCCGAACAGCTCGGCCAGCCGTTCCCTCGCCGTGAAGAGGTCCCGCGCCGAACGGATCGACAGGATGTGGCCGGAACGGCCGGGGTTCCCCGCCCGGCGGATGGCCGACGCGACCGCCTCCGCCACGCCCGGCGGCTTCGGAAGGGAGGTGGCGGCGTTGTCGAGGTATGCGTACGGCGGATTTTTCGCCAGGATCACGACTCCAGGGGGATGACGAGGACGGCTCCCAGGCGCAGCGGGTCGCCCTGCTTCAGGCGGTTCCTCACCGCCAGGGCGTCGGTCGTCACGCCGTAGACGCGGGCGATCTTCTCCAGCGTGTCGCCCTTGTGGACCTTGTACCGGACCGTCTTCTTCTTCGGGGCCTGCTCGACCTTGTCGGCGGTCCGTTTCACGGCCGGGGGCTCCTTCCCCGCCGCGTCCGAGTCGGGCAGGGTCAGCCTCTGGCCGGCCATGAGCTTCGCTCCCGACGACAGGTCGTTCGCTCGCGCCAGCGCTTTCGCGGAGACGCCGTGCGCCTTCGCGATCCGCGACAGCGTGTCCCCCTTCCGCACCGTGACCGTATCCCCCGATTCCGACGCCCGCTGCTTCCCGCGCCCCACCCCGAGGCGGGCCCGGCGCGACCCTTCCTCGACCCGCATGTGCGCCATCGTCAGCTGGTCGGGGGAAACCTCCTTCCCCGGCACCGCCTCCTCCTCCAGAAGCCCCACCACCGGGATGACCAGGCGGGACGTGCGCTTCAGGGAATCCTTCTTGAGTCCGTTCAGCTCCCGCAGGTTGTCGATCGAGGCTCCGTATTTCGCCGCCAGCCCCTGGAGCGTCTCGCCCTTGCGGACATCGTGGCGGAGGAAGGTGATCTTCGCCTGGGTTCGAATCTCCTCCATCCGCTCCTCGGCGAGCCGGGCGACGTCCGCGGAGAGCCGCAGGACGTAATCTTCCCGGTTCGGGGGCGTGCAGAACCTGCGCAGCTCCGGGTTCCACTCGCGGAGGGTTTCGTACGGGACGTCGAGGATCCGCGCCACCGCGGCCAGATCGGTTCCCCCGGGGACGACCGCCGTCCGGAGATCGATCGGCGCTTCGTACTCGACGTGGCCGAAGCCGTACTTGTCCGGCTCCTTGGCGATCGTGAGCGCCGCGAGCATCTTCGGAACGTAATCCTTCGTCTCCTGCTTCAGGTACCGGTACCGGATGAGCTCGACGTAATCCTCGGACTTGTACCGGCTGACCGCCTTCATGATCTTCCCTTCCCCCGCGTTGTACGCGGCGGCGGCCAGCGGCCACGACTCGAACATCCCGTAGAGGTCGCGCAGGTAGGAGGCGGCGGCATGGGTCGATTTCTCCGCGTCGCGCCGCTCGTCGGCCCACCAGTCGATCCGGAGCCCGTAGCGCCGCCCCGTCCCGACGATGAACTGCCAGGGGCCCGCCGCCTTCGCCACGGAGTACGCCTTCGGAGAGAAGCCGCTCTCGATCAGGGCGAGGTAGACCAGGTCGTCCGGCAGACCGTACCGTGCGAGGATCTTCTGCATCATCCCCGTGTATTTCCCCGAACGGGACAGGTACAGCTCCATCTTCTTTCGGCCCGTGGTCTGGAAGTAGCGGATGAACTTGTCGATGGGCCGCGTGAGCCCCGCGAACACGCCCTCCTTCCCCTTCCCCACCTCTTCCGACGCGTTGTCGAAGAAGTCGTCCCCGATCCGCTCGTCCTCGTCTTCCGCGACGAGGATGCGGGTCACCTCGACGTCGAGCTCTCCGGGGGAGAGCACGCGGTCCTTTGCGGTTTCGGATGGAGGGGCGATGAGGGAAGGGACGGCGGCTGGGGCGGGAGCGGCTGGGGCGGGAACGACCGCTGCGGCGGCCGGGGTCGGCGGTTTCGCCGTGGCGGCGGGGTCGGCCGCCTTGCCGGGCGCGGGATCGGGAGAAAGCGACGTCGACGGGACGGATACCGGAGCGGAGGACTGGGACGGCCGTGAATCGGGAGCTCCCGCCGCCGAGGCTTCGCCCGCCGGGCAGGAGGCCGGGGAAAGGATGCCCAACGCCAGAAACAGCGCGGCGGCGACGATCCCGGTGGCGATCCGCCTCTTCAAATTCCCTCCGGAAGAACCATTATAAACCTTTATTTTACTTGGTTATTCCGCCATCGTCAAGGATTTCTCCGAGCAAGCGGAACACCGTCCCCGGGCGGTCTTTTCGGCGGAATCCCGAAAAAAATTCGCACACGGGAAACGGTCGGCCGCTCCGGGGCGGGCCTCCTGTTCAGAGGGGTACGGGATCGTACCCCCCGTCCTCCCGCGGAACGTGGGCCGACACGGGGAGAAGGCGGGACGCGGATAGGACCTCCCGGGCCCGGGCCCGCTCCCTCAACGGGATCCGGATCGCCAACCCGCAGTCCGAGGTCAGTCTCCGGGGAACGGGGATGAGCCGCATGGGGACCCCGCCTTTTTTGAGCCGCTTCTCGGCCGACATGACCTGATGGGTGCCCCGGAAGATGAGAACCATCTCCGGCGACGTCGCGTGAGCCAGGGACCGCTCCTCCCGGGGGGACGTCCCCGACGGCGAGGCGTTCGGACCGCCGCGCGGGTGGGAATGCGTCCGCGATCCATTATAATGGACCGATGCCGGTTTCCGCTCCTCCCCCGTTCCCCGCTGCTTCGTGGCCCCTGTTGCTCCTCATCGGGGCCGTCGCGCTCGTCGTGAACCTCCCCCTGGGATACGCCCGAGAAGGGTGCAGGAAATTCTCCCTGGGCTGGTTCGCCTGCGTGCACCTCTCCGTGCCGCTGATCGCGTACCTCCGACTGGACAACCATGTGAGCGCGTGGGCGATCCCGGCGTTCCTCGCGTGCGCCGTCCTGGGCCAGTTCGCGGGCGGGCGGATCCGCCGGATCCGGCAGGCGCGCCCGTGAGCAGGAAGGGAGCGGTCCCCCTCTCCGCGGACATCGAGCGGTACCTCGCGTCCCTGGGCCTCCCCCAGGTGACGCTCCTCGTGGCCCTGCACAGGACGTGGGAACGGATCGTCGGGCCGCTCCTGTCGGCCAAGGCGGCCCCGGCGAGGTTCCGCAACGGGGTGCTCACGGTCGCCGTCGCGAACCACGCATGGGCGCAGGAGCTGCAGCTTTCGAAGCCGGCCCTCCTGGCGAAGATCGTCGAGGCGACCGGTCCGAAGAGCCCGGTGACCGACCTCCGGTTCGTGGTGGGGCCCTTGCCGTCCCGGGAGGAGGATGCGGCCGGGAAACCCGATCCGCCCGACCGCGCCGCGCGCGACCCGGAAGGTCTCTCCTCGGTCGCCGACCCGGAGACGCGGGAGTCCCTGCGCGCCATCGGCCGCCGCCTTCGCCCGAAGCGTTAGGAGCCCCGGAAAAGCGCGCAGATCCGGTCTACCTCGGGGAGGTATTTCCGGCGGTCGCCGTGCAGGTACAGGGGGGGAAGTTCGCGAGGTTCGCGGGCCGCGCCGCTGGAGGCGCAGTAGAGGACCCGGGACGGGGGGCTCCCCTCCCGGGGGTGGACGGCCCGGACGATTTCCCCGGCCATCCCTTCGCGATGGGCGCACGCTTCGATTTCCGGAAGCCGTTCATGCGGGAGGACGACCGCAAACCTCCCCGCCGGGGCCATGTGCCGCGCGGCGGCGGCGAACAGCTCCGGGAGGGAGCACGAGACCTCGTGCCGCGCCGCCTCCTTCCCCGGATCGGGGTTGCGACGGCCCGTGCCGGCTCGCCGGTACGGCGGATTCGAAACCACGAGATCGAAGGAGCCCGGCACGATTCCCGCCGCTTCCCCGCGGAAATCCCCCGCCACCGCCCGCATCGAACCGTCCAGGCCGTTTTCCCGGAAATTCTCCCGCGCGAAGGAGAGCAGCTCCTCCTGGATCTCCACGCCGAGGCCCGAGGCAATGCCGCCGGACAGGCGCGAGAGGAGGAGAAGGAGGACGCCGCATCCGGTCCCCAGGTCGAGAACGCGCCCCCGGGCGAACGGTGCTGCGAACCCGGCCAGGATCACCGAGTCGATCGAGAACCGGTACCCGCGCTCCGGCTGGCGGATGATCAGACCCCCGGGGGATGTATCCCGGTTCATAACTGCGTGCTCCCCATCAATACGGCAAAGTATCGGGAAGACCGCACGGAAGGCGCACGCAAATCGAGGCGCCGGCGGAGTCGCCGCAGGAGGGGGGCGCCCCACTCCCGTACGAAATACGCTCCCTGGGGTACCCCGATGTAGGAAGAACGGGGGCACAGTGAGGCCGGCCTCCAGGGTTCCGTTCCCGAAGAGGCCGTGCACCGAGAGGGTCGATGCGCCGCCTCCGGCGAGGCGCCCGACCGAGGCGTACCCACGGTGGTACGGTGAGGGAGGGGAACGATGCCGGGGCGGATGCAGCGGGCCTCGAATGCCGGGATCTGAGGGAATGGAGCCCTGGAGGCCGGTGCGCAGCCGTGCAGGTTCACCGCACGGCGAGCCACGAACGGAGCCCCCCTCCGAGGCGGCGCAGCCGAAGGGCGAGTTTCGGAAACGCAGCGACTTCCGGAATCGCAGTTTGGATACGTTGCCGTATTTGTGAACTGGGGCAATTACCCCGGAACTCTGTCATCTCCCGACACGGGGAAGATGAGGAGCCCCGTGCCGATCTTCGGGTAGAAGAAGGTCGACTTCTGCGGCAGCACGTGCCCGGAGAGCGAGACGTCGCGGAACTCCGGGATCGTGACCGCGTTCATGAAGAAGGCGGCCTGGATCGCGCCGGAGGCGAGCTCCTTCGCGCACTTGGCCGGCTCCTTGTAATACTTCACGAACTGCCCCGCCGTCACCGCCTCGGCGGAGATCCCGAGAAGCTGCTCCAGGATGAACCCGTGGAGAAGCACGACGTCGAGCGGGCGGAGCTGCGGAGGGAACTTCGGGAGGAACCGGTCGCAGAACGCCGGAAGGTCCGGGAAGGTGGCGATGTGATACCGGTTCCCGCCCGCGCTCCATCCGATCGCCTTCCCCGATCCGCCGGCGGCCTCCACCGCGCGCATCGCGTCCTCCGCCGAGCCTTCCCGGCTCTCCACCGGAAGGTGGGCGCGCATCTTCGCGAGGAGCGCGTCCTCCGAGAAACCGGCCACGGAGTGGATCCCGCGGTGCGTGGGGAGGATGACGATCCCCTCGTCGTCCATGTTGCACAGGAACATCAGGACGTGCTCGTACGCGGCGGCGGGGTTCGCGCCGTGCTTCTTCCGCATCTCGTCGCGGAACGCCAGCGCCGTCTCGTACCGGTGGTGCCCGTCGGCGATGAAGACTCCCTTCCCCTTCATCCCGTCCACCGCGCCCAGGATCGCCTTCGGGGCCGACACCGTCCAGACCCGGTGCTTCACTCCCAGGTCGTCGACGGCGGCCATATCGGGCGCCGCGGCCATCGCGGAGCGCAGGCTCTTCAGCACCCCGTCCGCCGGATCGGAGTAGAGCGCGAAGATCGGGCTCATGTGGACGTCGGTCGCGCGCATCAGGGCGAGCCGGTCCTCCTTCGGCTTGGACAGCGTCCGCTCGTGGGGGTAGACCTCCCCCTCCCCGAACGCCGACAGCCTCAGCGCTCCGAGGAACCCCTTCCGCACGTAGGTCCGCTTCCCGGGGATCGTGAACTCCTGCTCGTAATAGTAGAGGGACGGGACGTCGTCGCGGACCAGCGTCCCCTCCAGGAGCCACTCGCGGAACCATGCGGCGGCGCGGGTGTACTTGTTGGCGCCCGGGCCGTCGCCCACCTTCGCCATCCCGAAGTCGACCCAGGTGATGTTCTTCGGATGGCGCCGGTGCAGCGCCTCCTGTTCCTCCGGGGAGATGACGTCGTACGGCGGGGCCACCACGCGGGTCAGGTCCCCCACCCGCGCTACGTCGTAATGGATCCCCCGGAACGGTTTCACGTCGGCCATTGTTTAGGTCACTCCTTTTCCAGGAATTCCGTGATGGCGCGGAACGGGACGACCCCCTCCCGCAGCAGTACCGGACGGTCGTCGGTCATCCGGACCACGGTGGAGCCGGGAGATCCCGCGGCGCCCCCTTCCGCGCCCGCCGCCCGGGACGTCCTCCCGTCCCACAGTACCCAATCCACTTCCCCGGTGAACTCCCGGACGATCTCTTCGGCCGATTCCCAGGCGCCGGGGTTCCCGGACCGGTTCGCCGAGGTCCCCGTGACGGCGCCGGACATCCCGCGCGCCAGCGCCCTCGGGACCGGGTGGTCCGGTACGCGCAGCCCCACGGTGTCGCCGCCGCCCGTGATCGCCGGGTGGATCCCCGGTTCGGAGGGAAGCACCAGCGTCAAAGCGCCCGGCCAGAAACGGTCCATGAGCCGGGCCGCCTCCGCCGGGACGTGCCGCGCCCACCGTTCGACCTCCTCCGGGCCCGACAGCAGCAACGGGATCGGCTTCCCGCGGTCGCGGCTCTTGGCGGCAAGGAGTCGCGACAGCCCGGCGTCGGAGAGCGGGTTCACTCCCAGTCCGTACAGCGTGTCGGTCGGGTAGATCACCATCCCCCCTTCCCGCAGGGAGGCGAACACCTCCGGCGGGAGGAACGTCAGCCGCTCCGAGTCGAGGCGGACCAGCCGGGTCACGCCGCGTGTCTCCCGTCCGCGTCGAGGAGAAGCAGCTCCCCCTCCGGCCGCCCGACCGCCCGGGACACCACGGGGCATTTGCACCGCAGCAGGAACCAGGAGTTCCGATACTTTCCGACGAGCGTCTCGAAATTCCCCTGCCCCTTGGACAGCACCAGGTCCGACGAGGCGAGGCGCTCGCGGAACGGCCCGGCGCACATCTCCGGCACGGTGCCCACCGCCCGGTTCCCGTTCGAAACCAGCTCCCCGAAGGTCGAAAGCCCGAGCTCCGAAGCCTCGGGAAACGTCAGGTCGTCGATGACCGCTCCGCCCTTCACCCCCATCCACAGCGCCTTTCCCCCGGACGCGAGGAGCGACAGGAGCGGGACGTCGAATGCGACCTCCCCCGCGTTGTCGAGCAACACCCCGACGCGGTGCGCCGAAAGGAGCCGATCCCGGAAGCGGGCCGGGAGGCGGTACTCCAGGATCCCCCGGGCGATCGAACCGACCTCCCGGTCCATCGCGTCCTGCTCGATGATCCCCGAATCCATGATGTTGCCGAAGCCCGACATCCAGACGGCGGCCGCCCACCGGTCGGGGGAGGCGTCCACGAGCCCCTTCGCCCACCGGGACATCTCGTCGAAGCGCGCGAGGTGCCGCTCCTTCACCGGCCGGAACGGGTCGTCGGCCGCCAGAACCTCGCGGATGACCTCCTGGATCCGGGTCGCGGTGTCCGCCGGGATCTCGGCCCGGGACGGCAGATCCGGCAGCATCCCGCCGATCCGGGCGGCCAGTGTGACCCTCTCCTCTTCCGAAGCCCCGTGGGCCCGCGCCGCGAGGTCCGCCTGGAGAAGGAAGCAGGGGAAGCACTCGGGGGCGAGGAAGATCATGAATCCCCTTTCGCGGCCTCCTCCACGGCGTCGGCCATCGCCTTGCGGCGGGCGTGGATCTTCCCGCGGAGGACCGGGGAGGACAGCGAGAGGATCTGCGCGGCCAGGTGCCCCGCGTTCTGCGCGCCCGCCTTCCCCACGGCCATCGTGGCCACGGGAACCCCCCCGGGCATCTGGACCGTGGACAGGAGGGCGTCGAAGCCCGCGAGCGGTGAACCGGCCAGCGGCACGCCGATCACGGGCAGCACCGTCACCGCCGCGACGCATCCCGCGAGGTGGGCCGCACAGCCCGCTCCGGCGATGATCACGGAGAATCCTTCCTTCTCCGCGTTCCGGGCGAGCGCGTGGGTCCGCTCCGGGGTTCGGTGGGCCGACGCGACCGTGGTCTCGCTCGGGATCCCGTACGCGTCGAGGACCTTTTTCGCCTCCCGCATCGTCTCCGCGTCGGAGGCGCTCCCCATCAGGATCAGCACCTTCCCCGCCATCACGCGCTCCCCCGCGACAGCGCCTTCCGGCCGATGTCGGTCCGGTGATAGGCGCCTTCCCAGTGGATCTTCCCCGTGGCCCGGTACGCCTTCCCGATCGCGCCCGGAAGGGTGTCGCCGATCGCCGTGACGCCCAGCACGCGGCCTCCGTTGTTGACCAGGCGCCCGTCCTTCAGGGCGGTTCCGGCGTGGAACACGACCACTCCGTCCTCTTTCTCCGCCTCCCCGATCCCGTCGATCGGGAACCCCTTCGCGTAGCTCCCGGGATAGCCGCCGGACGCCATGACGACGCACACCGTGGGCCGCGGGTCGATCTCCATCGTCGCGTCGGTGATCTTCCCCTGCGCGCACTGCAGGAGCAGCGGAACGAGGTCGCTCTTGAGGCGCAGGAAGAGCGGCTGAGCCTCCGGGTCCCCGAACCGGACGTTGAACTCCAGGATCCGCGGGACGCCGTTCTCGATCATGAGGCCGGCGTAGAGGATGCCGCGGAACACGATCCCCTCCGCGCGCAGGCCGGCCAGCAGCGGGTCGAACACCTCCCGGTGCACCCGCTCCTCGACCTGCGCCGACACGACCGGCGCGGGGGAGTACGCCCCCATCCCGCCCGTGTTGGGGCCCGCGTCGTCGTCGCCGATCCGCTTGTGGTCCTGGGACGACGGCAGCGGGACGATCTTGTACCCGTCCGTGAAGACGATGTACGACGCCTCCTCGCCCGACAGGCAATCCTCGACCACCACCCGGTTCCCCGCGTCGCCGAAGACGCGCTTCTCCATGACGTCCTTTAGGAACCCCACGGCCTCCTCGTACGTCTGCGCGACCGCGACGCCTTTCCCCGCCGCAAGGCCGTCGGCCTTGATCACCAGCGGCAATTTGCGGGTCAGGACGTGCTGCTCGGCGTCGTCGTATTCGTCGAAGACGCGGAAGTCGGCGGTGGGGATCCCGTACTTCCGGAGGATCGATTTCATGAAGACCTTCGACCCCTCCATCTGCGCACCCGCGCGGTCCGGGCCGCACACCAGGAGCCCCTCCTTCGTCAGGAGGTCGGTCAATCCCGCCGCCAGCGGCGCCTCCGGGCCGACGACCGTCAGGTCGATCCGCTTCGACACCGCCAGATCGCGGAGCTTCGGCAGGTCGTCCGCGGCGACGGGCACGCACTCCGCGTGCCGCGCGATCCCGGGATTCCCGGGCGCGGCGTAGATCCTCGTCACGAGGGGGCTCTGCGCGATCTTCCACGCCAGGGCGTGCTCGCGGCCGCCGCCGCCGACGATCAGGACCGAAAGACCCATTGCGCTACCTCCGTGCCGGTGGAATTCCTGCTCTAATGCCGGAAATGCCGTACGCCGGTGAACACCATCGCCATCCCGTGCTCGTCCGCGGCGGCGATCACCTCCGCGTCGCGCACCGATCCGCCCGGCTGGATGGCGGCCGTGGCGCCCGCCCCGGCGGCCACGTCGAGGCCGTCCCGGAACGGGAAGAAGGCGTCGGACGCGACCACCGTCCCCTGCGTGGGGTACTGCGCCTTCATGACGGCGATCCGGGCGGAATCCACCCGGCTCATCTGGCCCGCGCCCACGCCCACCGTGCGGTCCTTCATCGCGTAGACGATGGCGTTCGACTTCACGTGCTTGCAGACCCTCCAGGCGAACAGGAGCGCTTCGAGCTCGTCCTCGGTCGGCTTGCGCTTCGTCACCACCTTGAGCGTTCCGGGGTCGAGCACGTGCCGGTCGGAGGTCTGCAGCAGGAGGCCGCCGCTCACCTTCTTCATCTCGTACGACCGTCCCTCGGACCAGCGGAACTCCCCGCCGGTCGACAGCACCCGCAGGTTCGCCTTGGCGGAGAGGATCTTCCGCGCCTCCTTGTCGAAGGAGGGGGCGATGACCGCCTCGAAGAACGTTCCGGCCACCTCGCGCGCCGTCTCGGCGTTCACCGGGCGGTTGAAACCGAGAACCCCGCCGTACGCGGATACCGGGTCGCACTCCCTCGCCTTCTTGAACGCGTCGACCAGGCGCCGCTTCGAGGTCCCCACCCCGGACGGGTTGGTGTGCTTGATGACGACCGCCGCGGGCGTGGCGAATTCGAGGGCCAGCTGCAGCGCCGCGTCGATGTCGACGATGTTGTTGTAGGAGAGCTCCTTTCCCTGGAGCTGGACCGCCCCGCCGAGGGTGGGCTCGTCGGGAAGGGACGAATCGGCGTAGAACGCCGCCGCCTGGTGCGGGTTCTCGCCGTACCGGAGCGCCTGGAGACGGCGCCACTGCGCGCCGAAGGTGGCGGGAAACGGATCCCGTCCTCCCTCCCCGCCGCCGAGGTAGTTCGAGATCGCCGCGTCGTACCGGGCCGTGAGCGCGAACGCCTTGCGCCCCAGCTCGGCCATCGTCGCCTCGTCGAGGTTCCCGGCGTTCTTCTTGAGCTTGCCGAGGATGTCGGCGTAGTCGGCCGGGTCGCACACCACCGCGACCGACTGGCAGTTCTTCGCCGCGGAGCGAAGCATCGACGGACCCCCGATGTCGATGTTCTCGATCGCCTCCTCCCGGGTGCACCCCGGTCGCGCGATCGCCGCCTCGAACGGGTAGAGGTTGACGACCACCATGTCGAACGGGACGATCCCGTGGCTTCCGATCGTCTTCATGTGCTCCGGGCTCCCCCGCAGCGCGAGCAGTCCGCCGTGGATCCTCGGGTTCAGCGTCTTCACCCTGCCGTCCAGCATCTCCGGGAACCCCGTGTACTCCTCGATGAGCCGGACGGGGACCTTCTTCCCGCGCAGGAGCTTCGCGGTCCCGCCGGAGGCGTACAGCTCGACCCCCAGGCGCGATAACGCGCGGCAGAAATCGGCCACGCCGGCCTTGTCGGAAACGCTGACGATCGCCCGATGGATTCTCGCCATGGTCTTTGGACCTTCCTTCGTATGTGTATGGTTGCGTTTAGCCGGCCGGCCGCGTCACGGCTTGATGGGGACGGCTCCGAGGATGGTCTTCAGATCCTCGTCGGCGAACTTGATCCCGAATCCGAGGAACAGGGTCCGGAGGTTCCGCTCGTTCGTCAGGGCGTCGTCCACTCCGCCGGTAACGAAAAGGTTTTTGACGATATCATAGTTGCCGTACAGTTTCAAATGCGGCGGCAGGTCCTTCCGCGCGAAGTCGAAGGCGTCGGCGCCCACCGTCAGGCGGTCCTTCAGGATCTCGTAGTCCAGCCCCACCCCGCCGGTGGACTCCATCACCCCTCCCTTCGCTGTCAGGCCGTGGAACCGCTTGGCGACCAGCGCGGTGAGCTTCAGCTTGTTTTCGAACGTTTCCACCGTGGACAGCGTCGTCGAGGGGGGAGCCGGAGGCGTCGTCGTGACCACCGTCGACGTGCTCGAGTTGAACTTCCCGCGCGGATCGTCGACCACCCCGATCAGGTAGTACTTGTCGGCCGATGGCTGCAACCGGAGGTTCACGTAATGCTTGTATTCGGAGGGGCCGGACTGCCATTCCAGCCGGTAGTCGATGAAGGTCTTGAGCGCCTCCGTCTTCCGGACGTACCGGTTGATCCCCTCGAGCGTGTCGGTGAGGGAGGTGTGCGCCGTGTTGTCGTTCACCAGCTTCCCGAGGGTCCCCTCCCCCCGGTCGATCTTCGCCATCACCTTCCCGGCGGATTCCAGGGTGTTGTCGAGCTTCGCGGAGGCGTTCTTCAGGTTGGCGATCGACTCCTTCAGGTTCTCCCGGTTGTCCCCCACGACGCCGCTCACCCGCTCGCTCATCTCCTCGAGCTTCCGGACAAGCCCCGGGGTCTCGGTCTTCAGGGTCTCCGAGAACGCCCGGAGGTTGGCGATGGCGGTGCGGACGTCCTCCTTGTTGGCGGAGGAGATGTCGGACAGGTCGGCGGTGAGCTTGTCGATGTTCACCAGGATCCGGTCGAACCGCTGTTCGTTCCCCTGGACGACCGCGCGGAGGGTGGCCGTGGTGGCCCGGACGTCCCGGAGGATGTCGCCGAGCGCCTTCTTCCCCTCGTCCGAGCCGAAGGTCGAGGAGAGCGATTCGGTGAATTTCTTCACGTCGTCGCCGATCGTGTCCAGCTTCCGGACGAGGGCGTCGAGGTTGGTGGGGCTGAGCGTGTTGGAGACCTGCCCCCCGGCCGGGAGGTTCCTCTGCGTTTCCTTCCCCGGGATGAGCTCGACATACTTCTCCCCCAGGAGACCCTGCGTCTGGATGGAGGCGACGGAGTCGACGGGGATGCGGATCTCCGGCCGGATCCGCAGGACGAGACGCGCGCGGGTTCCGGCCAGCTGGATCTCCTCGACCTTCCCGATGGGAACCCCCGCCATCTTCACGTCCGACTTGGGCTCCAGCCCCGCCGCGGAGTCGAAGTCGACGGTGAGACGGTACCCCTTCTCCGCGATCAGCCCCCATTTGCTGACGCGGAACGTGAAGTACGTGAGGACGATGATCCCCAGCAGGACGAAGATTCCGACCCGCGCTTCCCTGGACATCTGCGCGTTGCCCTCCCTTTGGAGGATTACTATATACCAGCGGCGGCGAACCGTGCCCCCGAATCGCCCCGGGGGCGTCGAAACGCCTCCGGCCCGCGCCTCACCCCTCCTCGCGGCTCCCCGCCGCGGCCGCTCCCCCGCCGCGCACGAACCGGACGAACTCCTCGTTCTCGTCGGTGATGGGCCCCCGGGCCTTCCCCTGCACGAACTGGGCGACCACGGGGTTCGACGTGTCGCGGATCTCGTCCGGCGTCCCCACCGCGATGATCTTCCCCTTGTACAGCATCGCGATGTGGTCCGCGATCTTGTACGCGGACGCCATGTCGTGCGTGATCGTGATCGACGTGACGCCCAGCGTCTCCCGGAGCGAGATGATCAGGTCGTTGATGACGTCCGCCATGATCGGGTCCAGCCCCGTCGTCGGCTCGTCGTACAGCATGATGTCGGGCTCCGAGGCGATCGCGCGGGCGAGCCCCACGCGTTTCTTCATCCCGCCCGACAGCTCCGCCGGCATCAGCCGCTGGATCTCCCGCAGCCCCACCATCGACAGCTTCTCCTCCACCACGTCCCGGATCTGCCGCTCCGGGACCTTTCTCAGGCGCCGGAGCGCGAACGCGACGTTCTCTCCCACGTCCAGCGAATCGAACAGCGCCGCCCCCTGGAAGAGCATGCCGAATTTCCGCCGCACGCGGACGAGCTCGGCCTCCCGCATCCGCGTGATGTCCTCCCCGTCGATCAGGATCTCGCCGGCGTCCGGCCGGAGCAGACCGACCGCGCACTTGATGAGGACCGATTTCCCGGTCCCGCTGCCGCCGATGACGACCGTGTTCTTTCCCCGCGGAACGGCCAGGTCGAGCCCGTCCAGCACCACCTTTTTCCCGAACCGCTTCGACAGCCCGCGGATCTCGATCAATCGGCTCGCCTCGCCCCTCCCCGTCAGAACATGAACGAGGTCATGAAGTAGTCGGACACGAGCACCATCATCGAGGACGCGACCACCGCCCGGGTCGTCGCCCGGCCGACCCCTTCCGCCCCCCCCTCCGCCACGAAGCCGTGGTGGCAGGAGATGAGCGCGATCAGGGTCCCGAACACGGAGGCCTTGACCAGCCCGGTGTAGATGTCCTTGAACTCCAGGTACTGGTAGGTCTTGGCGATGTACACGTACGGGTTGGATCCGAGGAGGTAGACCGACACGAAGTATCCGCCGAGGATCCCGACCAGGTCCGCGAAGACGACCAGGATCGGCAGGACGATCGTCGCCGCGAGCACCCGCGGCACGACCAGGTACTTCACCGGGTTGGTCGCCAGCGTGACGAGGGCGTCGATCTGCTCCGTGACCTTCATGGTCCCGAGCTCCGCCGCCATCGATGCGCCGACGCGACCCGAGACCATGAGCCCGGCGAACACGGGACCCAGCTCCCGGGTGATGGAGAGGGCGACCACGGAGCCGACGAAGCTGGTCGCGCCGAACCGCTGGAATCCCGAGTAGCTCTGGAGGGCGAGCACCATCCCGGTGAACGTGGCGGTCACGAGGACGACCGGCATCGACCGCACGCCGACCTCCTCCATCTGCTTCACGATGTTGCGGATCTCCGACGGGGGGCGGAGCGTCCAGGAGAGCACCTGGAGGAAGAGGGAGAAGATGGCCCCGAGGTCCTGCACCATCGCGTAGACGCGGTTGCCGAGCATCTCGGCGGCGCGCGACGCCCCGTTGCCGACCCGACCCTCAGTCAACGGTCCTCCTCGGGATCCTGGCCCCCACCTGGGTCAGGACCTCGTACGGGATCGTGCCGCAGACGCGGGCGATCTCCTCCGCCGTCATCGACGCCTCCCCCATCACCTCGACCTCGGCCCCGATCTCCGCGCCGGGGATACCGGTCACGTCGAGCATCGTGTGGTCCATGCAGACCGTCCCCGCGACCGGGGCCGGGCGGCCCGACACCGACATCCGTCCGTGCCCCGTCAATCCCCGGCGATATCCGTCCGCGTATCCGATCGGCACCACGGCGATCCGCCGGACGCCGCCGCACCGGTACCGGCGGTTGTAGCTCACCGGGTGGCCGTCGGGAAGCTCCTTGAGGGATACGATCCGCGTCACGACCCGCATCACGGGACGGAGGGGGATCGACGTCTCTCCGGGCGGCAGGGGGGAGTAGCCGTACAACGTGATCCCGGGACGGACGGAGTCGAACGGAGTCCCGGCGAACCGGAGGATGCCGGCGCTGTTCAGCGCGTGGACCGTCACGTCCGCTCCGAACCCCGCGCGCACCGCGGGGATCCCCCCGGCGAAGGAGGAAAGCTGCCGTTCCGTGAATTCCCTGTCGTCGGCGGAAGGACCGTCCGCCGAAGACAGGTGCGTCATCCA
The DNA here is from genome assembly GCA_016234845.1 of Deltaproteobacteria bacterium. Lineage (NCBI taxonomy): Bacteria > Pseudomonadati > Myxococcota > Myxococcia > Deltaproteobacteria bacterium. The sequence continues at coordinate 37,206 of JACRNP010000056.1, forward strand.
CCCTTCGAGCGCAACCCCCCCGACCGACGGGAGCTCCGCGAGCAGTTCGAGCGCGCGGGCCGGAAGCACGCCGAGCCGCCCCATCCCGGTGTCCACCTTCACGTGCACCGGGAACGCGCGCCCTCCCTTCGACGCGACCCGCGAGAGGACCCTCAGCTGCCTCCGGTCGAAGACCACCGCCGACAGCCGGTGGGCGAACGCCTCCTCCGCCTGCGGCGGGTCGGCCCCCCCCAGCACCACGACCGGCAGGCGGACTCCGCCCTGGCGCAGCTCCACCCCCTCCTCGACGGTGGCGACCCCGAGCATCCGGGCGCCTTCGGCCTCCAGTGCGAGCGCGACGGGAACCGCGCCATGCCCGTAGGCGTTCGCCTTCACGACGGCGAGCACGCCCGTCCCGGCCGGGAGCAGGGAGCGCAACGCCTTGAAGTTGTGCCGGAGGGCCGGGAGGCGGATCTCCGCCACCGTGGGTCGGGCCAAGCGAAAACCTCGCGGGAGAGCGGCATCTCGTGATGGAAAAAGTCTAACCCGTCCCCACGGGCAAGTAAAGAACGCGGAGGCGTTTGACAGTCCGTCGCCCGAGGCCGTATCATGATCCGTACCGCCAGGGGTGCTTTTCGCTGAGAGCCCGCAGCCGCACCGCGGGCAACCCGTCGAACCTGACCCGGGTAATGCCGGCGCAGGGAGCGTGGTGCTCTTCGAACCGTGCCGTTCCCTGGCGCGGTTTTTCATTTTTCACGTTCTCTTTAAGGAAAGGGCGTACAAGGTGCCTGCCAGGCTCCCCATGGATTTCCCCAATTCCCGGCCGACCCTTCCGGTGGACGCCGGGGAGATCTTCCGGCTTCGCCGCGACGCGAAACCGTTCCCGCGCCGGGAGGCGGTTTCCCTTCTCCACTCGCTGTCCCCCCGGCGGCGGCTCGTCCTCCACGAGGCGGCGAGACTCCTCGCCACAGCCGACCCGATGGTGTGGGAGACGGCGGCGGTCATGGCGCGCGCGGTCCGGGAAGAGGTGTTCGGCCGCCGGGTCGTCCTCTTCGCGCCGCTCTATCTCTCCAACGACTGCGGCAACAACTGCCTCTACTGCGGCTTCCGGCGGGGAAACCGCGATGCGGTGCGGATCACGCTCTCTCCGGAGCAGGCGGTCGCGGAGGCGCGGCACCTGGAGAAGAAGGGGTTCCGCCGGATTCTTCTGGTCGCCGGGGAGCATCCGGGAAAGACGAGCGTGGAGTACATCGTCGAAGTCCTTCGGGCGATCTACCGCGGGACCGGGATGCGGATCCTCCACGTCAATGCGGCGCCGATGCCGGTCGAATCGTTCCGGGCATTGAAGGAGGCGGGCGCCGGCGTCTACCAGTGCTTCCAGGAGACGTACCACCCGGAGACGTACGCCCGGATGCACCCGTCGGGCGCCAAGGCCGACTACGCGTGGCGCGTCACCGCGATGGACCGGGCGATCTCCGCCGGGTTCGGGGACGTCGGGATCGGGGCGCTCCTCGGGCTGTTCGACTACCGGTTCGAGGCGCTGTCCGTCCTTCGGCACGCGGAACACCTGCACGAGACGTACGGCGCCTATCCGCACACGATCTCCGTCCCGCGGTTCAAGCGCGCCTTCGGCGCGCCCGTTTCCGCCGCGCCGGTGCCGGTTTCGGACGCCGAGTTCGAGCGGATCGTCGTGCTCTACCGCCTCGCGGTCCCCTCGGCGGGGGTCGTGGTCTCCACGAGGGAGCCCGCCGCGCTTCGGGAGCGGTGCCTCGACATCGGCGCGTCCCAGATCAGCGCCGGCTCCAAGACCGACCCGGGAGGGTACGGGGACGGCTTCCGCAGGCGGGAGTCCGAGCAGTTCGAGGTGGACGACACGCGGTCGATCGGCGAGATGGTCGACGTCCTCCTGCGGCGCGGCCACCTGCCGTCGCTCTGCACCAGCTGCTACCGCCTGCACCGGACGGGCGACACGTTCACGGAAATGGCCCTGGACGGCCACATCCGCGACTTCTGCCTCCCCAACGCGCTGCTGTCGCTGGCGGAGTACGCCGTGGAAAACGCGGACGCCGGGCTGCGCGACCGGTGCCTCGCGGCGGTCGAGGAGGGGCGCCGGGAGCTCGCGTCGTCGCCGCTGCGGGGGGAGTTCGAGAGCAAGCTCGCGGAGGTGCTCTCGGGCGGAAAGGACCGCCGCTTCTGATGGCCGGCGCCACGTTCGCGATCGTCCTCAACGGGGAGAACCGGGAGGTGCTTCCGGGAACGACGGTGGCGGGGCTGCTCCGCGACCTCTCCCTCCCGCTTGCGCGCGTCGCGGTGGAGCGGAACCGGGAGATCGTCCGGAAGCCGGATTACGAATCGGTGCCGCTCGCCCCGGGGGACCGGCTGGAGATCGTCACATTCGTGGGAGGAGGATGAGGAGATGGCGGACACGCTGACCATCGGGGAAAGGTCGTTCCGCTCGCGGCTTCTGGTGGGAACCGGGAAATATCCGGACTACCCGACGATGGTCCGCGCGCTGGAGGCGTCCGGCGCGGAGATCGTCACCGTGGCCGTCCGTCGGGTCAATCTCGACCGGTCGAAGGAGTCGCTCCTGGACCATGTCGACCCGAAGAAGTACACCCTCCTGCCCAACACCGCGGCGTGCTACACCGAGGACGACGCCGTCCGGACATGCCACCTGGCGCGCGAGGCCGGGATGTCGAACCTGGTCAAGCTCGAGGTGATCGGCGACGAGAAGACCCTTTTTCCCGACACCGAAGCGCTCCTCGCCGCGGCGAGGCGGCTGGTGAAGGACGGTTTCATCGTGCTCCCCTACACCAACGACGATCCGATCATGGCGAGAAAGCTCGAGGACGCCGGGTGCGCCGCGGTGATGCCGCTGGCCGCTCCGATCGGATCCGGGTTGGGGATCCGCAACCCGTTCAACATCCGGATCATCCTCGAAACCGTGAAGGTGCCGGTCATCGTGGACGCGGGCGTGGGGAGCGCATCCGACGCGGCGGTCGCCATGGAGCTCGGGTGCGACGGCGTGCTGATGAACACGGCCATCGCAGGGGCGAAGAGCCCCGTCCTCATGGCCGAGGCGATGCGGGAGGCGGTTTCCGCCGGCCGCAAATCGTTTCTCGCGGGGCGGATCCCGAAAAAGCTCTATGCCACCGCGTCGTCCCCGCTGGACGGCGCGTTCTTCTGACCGGCGGCCGGGACCGTTGGCGGTCGATTTCCGCCTGTACCTGATCACGGACCGCCGCCAGGCGCCGGGCGGCGGCATCGCGGGGGCCGTTGCACGGGCGCTGGACGCGGGAGTCCGGGCGGTCCAGCTGCGGGAGAAGGACCTCGGGGGCCGCGAGCTCCATCGTCTGGCCGGGCGGATGCGCGAGCTGACCGCCCGGTACGGCGCGAAGCTGCTGGTCAACGACCGGGTGGACGTGGCCCTCGCCGTCGGGGCCGACGGGGTGCACCTGGGGGTCGCGTCGATGGCGGCGCGGGATGCACGGACGCTCCTTGGCCCATCCGCGCTGATCGGCTGCTCCACGCACTCGCTCGTGGAGCTCGCGGAGGCGGAAGCCGGAGGAGCCGACTTCGTCACCTTCGGGCCCGTCTTCGCCACCCCGTCGAAGGCGCGGTACGGGCCCCCGGTCGGGGTCGACGCCCTCCGGGATGCGTGCGGGGCCGCACGCATCCCGGTCTTCGCCCTCGGGGGCGTCGGGGCGCAAAACGCGGGGGAAGTCGTCGCGGCGGGGGCGGCGGGCGTGGCGGCGATCTCCGCAATCGTCGCCGCGGCGGACCCGGAGTCGGCCGTTGCGGAGCTCGAAGGCCGGGTGAACGCGGCGATCGCCGCACGGAACCAGGGAAAGGCGGGTGCTCCATGACGCTCATGCACCGAGCACGGAAGGGAGATGCCGCCCCGGAGATCGATCGGGCGGCCCGGGCGGAAGGGATGGCTCCGGAGAGGCTCCGGTCGCTCGTCGCCGGGGGGAAGGCGGTGATCCCCCGGAACCGGAGGCGGAAGACGGTGCGCCCCGTCGCCATCGGCGAGGGACTCTCCGTGAAGGTGAACGCGAACGTGGGCTCCTCCCGCGACCGCGCCGACCTCGCGCTCGAGATGGAGAAGATGCGGGTCGCGGTCGCCGCCGGCGCCGACGCGGTGATGGACCTGTCCACGGGCGGGCCGATCGACGAGATCCGGCGGGCGATCCTCGACGAATGCCCGGTTCCCGTCGGGACCGTCCCCGTGTACCAGGCGGCGGCCGACGGAAACCTGCGGGGGAAGTCGTGGCTCGACCTCACGGCGGACGACTTCTTCGCCGGGATCGAGAAGCAGGCGCGGGACGGCGTCGACTTCATGACCGTCCACTGCGGGGTGACCCGCGAAGCGCTGGAGCGGCTGGTCCGGGAGGGGCGGCGTCTCGACATCGTCAGCCGCGGCGGTTCCCTGCTCGCCGAATGGATGGACCACCACGGCCGCGAAAACCCGTTCTACGACCAGTACGACCGCCTCCTCGACATCTGCCGGGAGTACGACATCACGATCTCGCTGGGGGACGGCCTGCGCCCCGGATGTCTCGCGGACGCGACCGACCGCGCCCAGGTGCACGAACTGATGACGTTGGGGGAGCTCGCCGACCGCGCCTGGGCCAGGGACGTGCAGGTGATGATCGAGGGGCCCGGCCACGTTCCGATGCACCAGATCGCGGCCAACATGGTGCTGCAGAAGCGGCTGTGCCACGGGGCGCCGTTCTACGTGCTGGGGCCCCTGGTCACCGACATCGCCCCCGGGTACGACCACATCACGTCCGCCATCGGCGGGGCGATCGCCGCGTGGAACGGCGCGGACTTCCTCTGCTACGTCACCCCGTCCGAGCATCTGCGCCTGCCGCCGGTGGAGGACGTGCGGGAAGGGGTGATCGCGACCCGGATCGCCGCCCATGCCGCGGACATCGCCCGCGGGATCCCCGGGGCGATGGACCGCGACAACCGGATGGCCGACGCCCGGCGCCTCCTCGACTGGAAGTCGCAGATCGAGCTCTCCATCGATCCGGAGCGCGCCCGCGCATGGCGGGGCGGGAGCATGCCGACCGTGGACGAGGCGGCGTGCACGATGTGCGCGGACCTGTGCGCCATCAAGACGTCGGGGAAGGCGATCCGGAAGAGGTAACGGGAATCCGCGCTACCGCCGCGGCTTATCCTTTCCCGGCGGGCGCGATCCGTCCGGGAGGGGGGGAGACGGTTGACGCGGGGGGAGGAAGGCCCCCGGAGCCTTTTCCCGGAAGGAGTCCGCGATCCGCTCGGGGAAGACCGCCGCCAGCCACCGGCCGGCGGATATCGCGTAGGGCGCCGCCTTCGACTCCCGAAGCGCCCGGGTCCCGGACGGCAGCAGGATCACCAGAAGGAACACGAGAAGGACCGACAGGAGCGCCCCCTTGACGAATCCGGCCGCCGCCCCGGCGAGCCGGTCCATCCCCGACAGCTTCGACGCCCGCACCCTCCCCTCGATCAGCCCGCCGACGAGCCGGAACAGGAGGTAGACGGCGAGGAACACGGCGAGGTAGCCGGCCGCTTCCGAGTACGGGAAGGTGAGCGTAAGGATCGAGACGGCCTCGGCGTAATACCGGATCCCCGCGAGGTGTCCCGCGACCAGGCCGCCGAGAGAGAAGAGCTGACGCACGAGTCCGCGGGCGATCCCGGCGACGACGAACCAGGCGCAGAGCACCGCGAGAACGACGTCCACGACGTTCATCGTCGCATTATACCGCAAGCCCTAATGGTACACCCCGAGAGCCTTCCCGACGACGCGGGAGAGCTCCTCCAGCCGGTACGGCTTCTGGATGAAGTCGAGGATCCCCTCCTTCATCACCTCCTGGATCGTTCCCTCCATCGTGTACCCCGACGACAGCACGACCCGCGCGTGCGGATTGATCTCCTTGATCCTCCGGAAGCAGTCCCCCCCGGACAGGTGCGGCATGATCATGTCGACGACCACCAGGTCGATCTCCCGCCACAGTTCGCGGTACCGGGTCACCCCGTCGAGGCCGTCCACCGCCGTGATGACCTCGTACCCCAGCGCACGCAGCATGTCCTGGGCCACCTCGCGGACCGTCTCCTGGTCGTCGATCAGGAGGATCTTTCCCCGGCCGTGAGGGAGGGCGGAGTCGTCCGCGCCCTCGGCCTCCTTCGCCTTGAGGCTGAAATTCTCGGGAAGGTAGACCCGGAAGGTCGTTCCGACGCCGACCTCGCTCTGAACGTCCAGGAGCCCCCCGTGGTTCTTCACGATCCCGAACACCATCGAGAGCCCGAGGCCGGTGCCCTTCCCCTGCTCCTTCGTCGTGAAGAACGGATCGAAGATCCTCTCGAGGTTCTCCCGCGGGATCCCTACGCCCGTGTCGCCGACGGAGAGGAGCAGGTAGTCTCCGGGAATCATCCCCCCGTGCTCGCAGCAGAACGTGTCGTCCAGGGAAACGCGTTCCGTGGTGATCCTCAGCCGGCCGCCCTCCGGCATCGCGTCGCACGCGTTGACCGCCAGGTTCATCACGACCTGATCGAGCTGGGACGGATCCCCGAGGACGAGCGCGTCGCCCGGGCAGAAGGAGGTGACGATCCGGATGCGCCGGTCGAGCGTCCCTTCCAGGAGGGCGGTCACCCCGGTGACGGTCCTCGTCAGATCCACCGGGACGTTCAGGTTTTTCCCCTTCCGCGCGAAGCCGAGCAACTGGGCGGTGAGGTGGGACGCCCGTTCCGCCGCGCGCTGGATGATCTCGGCGGCCTTCGAGACGTCGGCGCCGGATTCGGGCTTCTGGCGCAGCAGCGTCGCGTACCCGAGGATCCCCGTGAGCAGGTTGTTGAAATCGTGCGCGATCCCTCCGGCCAGCAGGCCCAGGGCCTCCATCTTCTGCGCCTGGATCAGCTGGGACTGCAGGCGCACGCTTTCCTCCTCGGCCCGTTTCCGCTCCGTGATGTCGCGGGCGGAGGCGCAGTTGTACTCCTTCCCGTCGAATTCGATGTAGTTCGCGGTGATCTCCACGGGGATCGTGCGGCCGTCCTTCGTGCGGTGAATGGACTCCCACGTCCGCGTGCGGCACCGGCGAAGGTCGTCCCAGTGGGCGGGCCAGCGCTCCGGGGGGAAGTCCGGGTTGATGTCCTGGATCCTCATCGCGAGCAGCTCCTCGCGCGTGTACCCCAGCGCCTCGCACGTCCGGTCGTTCACGTAGAGGAGGCGGCCGTCGGAGGCCATCCAGTACGTGGCGTCGCTTCCGCGGTCCACGGTGAACTGGGTGAGGCGAAGGGCGATCTCCGCCTTCTTCCGGTCGGTGATGTCGAGGACCAGGCCGTCGACCCAGAGCAGCTTGCCGTCGTCGCCGTAGATCATCTGCCGGCGGTCCCCCACCCACCGAACCCCGCCGTCCCGGTGCACCAGCCGGTACTCCAGCCGGAGCACCCGCTCCTTCGCGAGCACCGCCTCGCGGATTCTCTTCCGGAGCGGGTCGATGTCGTCGGGGTGGACGACGCCGAGCCACCGCAACCTCCTCGACGTGAAGTCCTCCACGGAGCGGCCGGTGAACCGCTCGATGTCCGCGCCGACGAACGGAAGCGTCCAGTCCGGCAGTCCCCGGTAGACCATCCCCGGGACGTTGTTCATCAGGGAGACGAGACGGCGGGAAAGGTCCTGCTGCTCCGCGAACATCCGGGCCTGGCGCGCGGCGAGGGCGATCTGGCGCGCCACGGTTTCCGCCGTCCCGATCTCCTCGCCGGTCCAGCAGTGCCGCTCCGCCCGGTCCAGGAACAGCGCGCCGACCACCTCGTCGTTCCGAAGAAGCGGAACGACGAGGCAGGCGGCGGCAGTCCCCGCTCCCGCCGAGCTTCCGAAAATCTTTTCGGCGTCGTCCACCACGACCGTCTTCCCCGAGGCCATCGCCTCCAGGTTCACTCCGGGCCGGTTCTGGTACGAACCCGGAAGATCGGCGAGCGGGGAGCCGACCATCCGGTGCTCGATCACCTTCGCCGGGGGCCCTTCCAGGACGACGGCGCACCGGTGGATGCCGAGCAGCCCCGAGAGCTCCTGCAGCGCCTCCGACACGATCCCCTCGAGGTCCGCCTCGGTCATCGCCGAAGTGCCGATCTGCCGGAGCATCCGTGCCTGCTGCGCGCGGATCTTCTCCCGCGACTCCCGGAGCTGCGAGTCGCCTCTCGCGATCCGCCGGTTCCCCTGGAGGGCGACGACGAAGAGGAGGGTGTAGAGCACCGCGAATCCGCCGAGGAGGATCGCCCAGATCTGCGCCTTGGTGCGGAGCACGGCGGAGAGGACCTGGTCCATCTCGAGGTAGATCTTGACCACGGCCCGCATCCGGTCGGTGTCGCCCTCGAACAGGGGAACGTAGAGCTCCATCAGCTCCCGCACTTCCCCGGGGAAGCGGGGATCGTCGCGGTACGGGCGCGTCCGGCGCGCGACGGGAACCCCCCGGAGCGCTTCCCAATGGTAGGGCTTGTCCTGCAGGCGCGTTCCGACCAGGGAGCGCATCCGGGACCAGACGACCGTTCCGTCGCCGGAGAAGACCACCACGTCGAGCACGCCGGGGATCGCGAAGATGTCGGAGAGCCGCACCCTCAGCGCCTCGTACTCGCGGGTATCGGCCGGGACGGAGAGGGAAACGTCGGCCAGGTGCCGCTTCGCGCTCGCCTTGACGTCGGCCGCGACATACCGGTTCGCCTCCTCGACCGCGTTCGATTCGAAGGCGCGCGTGATCAGCACGCCCAGAATCGCCGCGAGGAGGACGAACGCGGCGCCGCAGAGCATCGAGAACCGTCGCAGAAGATCCATCGGGTCCGGGCACCTCCCCTTGCCACCTATCGGCCGGACTACGGAAAAAATTCAGAAGGAATTCCTGTAACCTGTTGGAATCGGAACTGGAAACGGGGTATAAAGGAGGACCGGGACGGCGGATTCCACCGCCCCGGGCGCTTGCTTCCCGATGCCGGAGTGGTGGAACTGGCAGACGCGCGGGACTCAAAATCCCGTGAGGGCAACCTCGTGGGGGTTCGAAGCCCCCCTCCGGCACCACCCCCTTTCCCGTTGCGTGGTGCGCAACGGGGGGGTTCGAACGGGCGAGGATCGCCGAGCGATTTGCGAGGAAGAGCGCGACGCACGGGAGCGCGGAAGATCCGAGCCCCGCCGCCAAAGCCGGAGCCTTGGCTGGGCGGAGGCTCAGGCGGTCGAAGCCCCCCTCCGGCACCACCCCCTTTCCCGTTGCGTGGTGCGCAACGGGGGGATTCGAACGGGCGAGGAACGACGACGAACGTCCAGGCCATTGATTCCCGTCGATTCATGTGGTACCGTATGGGTTCTGGTCGATTTGGGCCTTGTTGCCTGGGTTGAGCAAGAACATTCTTTTTGGGGGTTGTTTTGGAAACAGGTACCGTGAAGTGGTTCAACGATGC
>JACRNP010000057.1 GCA_016234845.1 Deltaproteobacteria bacterium
GGGAAGGGCGGAGGCGATCATGGGAGCCGGGAGGAGCGTGCCGTAGAGGGCGGTGCGGAACCCGTAGAGCCCGGGGGCGTTGGTCCGGAGCATCTTCGCGAGGAATCGCGGGTTCCGGATCATCGGGAAGATCGCCCGGCCGGAGTTGTCCGGCCCGAACGAGAGGAAGAACGTGGCGGGGACCCGGAACGCGGCGAGGGTCGAAAGGAGCGACGGTACCCCCTTCTCCATCCCGCGCCGCGTGTCGACGTCGACCTTCAGCGCGAGGATGCGCTCGCCGCTCACCTCCGCCTGCGGGAGGCGTCGGCCTCCGAGAGAAACGCGTCGAGCGTCTTCTGGAGCGCGACCCGCATCGACACCTTCGGGGCCCACCCGAGGCGCTCCTTGGCGCGCCGGATCGACGGCGTCCGCGTCTGGATGTCCTGGTACCCCTCCCCGTAGAACCGCTTCGAGTCGACTTCGACGATCGGCGGAATCCTCTTCCTGCGGTTCCGGGGGTGCTTCGCGTACAGCGTCCGCAGCATTCCCGCCAGCTCCCGTATCGAGTGGTCGTTCTTCGGGTTCCCGAGGTTGAAGATCTGCCCCGTCGCGTTCCCTCCGCGATTCTCGAGGATCTTCATCAGCCCCGCGATGCCGTCGTCCACGTACGTGAAGCAGCGCCGCTGCCGGCCGCCGTCCACGAGCTGGATCGGCTCGCCCAGATAGAGGTCCGCGATGAACTGCGTCACCACCCGGGAGCTCCCCTCCTTCGCCGTCTCGATCGAGTCCAGCCGCGGACCGATCCAGTTGAACGGGCGGAACAGGGTGAAGGAAAGCCCCTGGCGGCCGTACGCCCAGATCACCCGGTCCAGCAGCTGCTTGCTGCACGAGTAGATCCACCGCTCCTTCGAGATCGGCCCGAGCACCAGGGGGGATTTCTCCTCGTCGAACTCCGCGTCGGCGCACATCCCGTACACCTCGGAGGTGGAAGGGAACGCCAACCGCTTCCCGTACCGGTGCACCTGGCGCACGATCCGGAGGTTCTCCTCGAAGTCGAGCTCGAAGACCGAGAGCGGCCGCTCGACGTACACCTTCGGGGTCGCGATCGCCACCAGCGGGAGCACCACGTCGGACTTCTTGATGTGGTACTCGATCCACTCCTTGTTGATGGAGATGTCCCCCTCGACGAAATCGAACCGGGGGTGCTTCGCCATCTTCCCCAGCCGGTCGGCCGACAGGTCCATCCCGTAGATCTTCCACCCCGTGTCCGAAAGGATCCTCGCGGTCAGGTGGTGGCCGATGAAACCGTTCACCCCCAGGATGAGCACCTTCATGTGATCCTCCCGTCGACGTGGCCGGCCAGGAGGTCGGCGATCGCCTCGCCCCGCGCGGCCCGTGATCTCCACTCGATCTCCTCCAACTGAAGCCAGCCGTCCCCCGTTCCGACGACGATCCTGCGCGGCGACGACAGGGGGGTGAGGCACCCGCCCGCCACCGCGATCGAACGTCCTCCCGTCACGCGGATCGCGCCCGGCTCCGCCGGGCGGTCCGGCCCCGCGGGAATCGGCACCGCCCACCAGACCAGGAGACGGTCGCCCGACAGCTCCGTGAACGCCCCCGGGTACGGCTTCGTCACCGCGCGCACGAGGTTGTAGATCTCGGTCGCGGGACGGGACCAGTCGATCCTGCCGTCCTCCGGCCTGCGGCCGCCGAAGTAGCTTCCCCGCGCGAGGTCGTTCGGCCTCCGGGGGATGTCGCCGCGGGCGATCCGGGGAAAGAGCTCGTCGAGGAGACGCGCAGCCGCCCCCTCCATCTTCCCGAACAGCGTGAGCGCCGTGTCGTCGGGCGCGATCGGCACCGCCGACTGCCCGACGATGTCGCCCGCGTCCGGTTTCTCCGTCATGAAGTGGAGCGTCACCCCGGTCTCGGTCTCCCCCTTCACCAGGACCCAGTTCACCGGCGCCCGCCCCCGGAATTTCGGCAGGAGCGAACCGTGGAGGTTCATCGCCCCGAGCGCGGGGATCCCCAGGATCTCCCCCTTCAGCATCGACCGGTAGTAGAAGGAGAAGAGGAGGTCGGGCGCGGCGGCGCGGATCCGGTCCGGCCACGGCGGTGCGTTCACGTCCTTCGGAAAGTGGACCGGGATCCCCCGCTCCCGGCAGAAATCCGCCACGGACCCGAACCACCGGTTCTCGTTCGGGTCGTCCTCGTGGGAGAGGACCATCGGCACTTCGAACCCGTGCGAAAGGAGCGCCCGCAGCCCGACGATCCCCATGTTGTGGTACGCGAAGACGACCGCCCGCACTCCGGTCACCGTTCGTGCAGCTTGCGGATGGTGTACCGGGGGCGCTTGCGGACCTCGTGGTAGACCCGGCCGAGGTACTGCCCCATGATCCCGAGCGCGAAGAAGAGCGCGCCGAAGAAGAAGAACAGGACGGCGAACAGGGTGAAGATCCCCTCCGCGGCCCACGCCGCGCCGTAGAAGATCCGCATCCCCGCGAGCAGGGCGCCGAACGCCACCCCCAGCACCGCCATCCCCGTTCCCAGGTAGAGGAGGAGGCGCAGGGGGAACTCGGAGAACGACGTGAGCAGGTCGAACTGCAGGTTCATCAGCTTCCAGACGTTGTAGTTCGACCTCCCCGCGTGCCGCTCCGCGTGTCCGACCGGGATCTCCGTCATCCGCTTGGCGAACAGGGTGGCCAGCGCCGGGATGAAGGTGGAGTACTCCTGGCTCTCCACCATCCGGTCCACGACCTCGCGCCGGTACCCGCGCAGCATGCACCCCCAGTCGCTCATGCGGATCCCCGTGATGCGCCGCGTCATCGCGTTCACGAGCCGGGAGGGGATGGTCCGGAAGATCGAGTCCTTCCGCATCTCGCGGACCGTGCCGACGACCTCGAAGTCCCCTTCCGTCATCGTCCGGACGATGGCGGGGATCTCCTCGGGGGGGTTCTGCAGGTCCGCGTCGATCGTGACGACGATGTCGCCCCGGACCACGGAGAAGCCGGACATGATCGCCGAATGCTGCCCGTAGTTCCGCGTGAGCTCCAGGACCCGCACCCCTTCCCGCCCCACGAGCCCTTTCAGGATCTCGAGCGAACCGTCCCGGCTCCCGTCGTCGACGAAGACGATCTCGTACTCCTGCCCGGTCTTCCGGAGCGCGGCCTCCAGCCGGTCGGCCAGCGCCCGGAGGTTCCCCTCCTCGTTATAGACGGGGACCACGACCGATATCATCGCGCGACTCCGGACAGGATCTCGCGCACCGCCTCGCAGACGTAGTTGACGTCGCCGTCCGACATCCCCGGGAAGAGCGGGAGGGAGAGGATCCGCCTCCCCGCCCGCTCGGTGTTCGGGAGATCGCCCTCCCCGGAGCCGTACCGCTCCTTCACGTACGAAAGGAGATGGCACGGCGGAAAGTGGAGGCCGACGCCGACGTTGCGCTCCGCGAGGCTCCCGATGAAACCGTCCCGGTCCATCCCGGCGACCTTCACGATGAACAGGTGCCACGAGTGGGAGTGGGGGTACGGGACCTCCGCCGGAAGGTCGATCCCCGGGACGCCGGCGAGCCCCTCGAGATACCGCCGGGCCAGCGCCGCCCGTCGGGCGTTGAGCGCGGCGACCTTCCCCATCTGGACGACGCCGAGCGCGGCGTGGAGGTCGGTCAGGTTGTACTTGTACCCGGGCTCCCGGATGTCGTAGTGGGGCGTGCCGCCCTTGCCGTACCGCTTCCACGCGTCCCGCTCGATTCCGTGGAACCGCAGCAGCCGCAGGCGCGCCGCCAGCGCGGCGTCGTGGCAGGTCACCATCCCTCCCTCCCCCGTCGTGACGTTCTTGATCGGGTGGAAGGAGAAGATCGCGATGTTCCCCGGTTTCCCCGCGGACGGCGCGCCGCCGGCGGGGACACCCTTGTAGACGGTTCCCACCGCGTGCGCCGCGTCCTCGATGACCGGAACGCCCGCCCGGTCGGCCGCCGCGCGGATCGGGTCGAGGTCCGCCGGGGCGCCGGCGAAGTGCACCGGGATCACCGCCTTCGTCCGCGGGGTGATCCTCGCCGCCGCGTCTTCCGGCAGGAGCTGTAGCGTGCCGTAGTCGCATTCGGCGAAGACGGGGGTCGCGCCCCGGAGTGCGATCTGGTTGACGGTGGAGGCGAAGGTCATGGACGGAGTGACGACCTCGTCCCCGTGCCCGATCCCGAGCGCGGCCAGGACGATGTGGAGCCCGGCGGTGGCCGAAGCGACGGCGACCGCGTGCGGCGCCCCCGTGGACTCCCGGAAGATCCCCTCCAGCTCGGCCACCTTCGGCCCGCTCGTGATCCACCCGGACCTCAGGCACGACAGCACGGCGGCCGCCTCCTCTTCCCCCAGCGCGGGGCGGGAGAGGGGCAGGAAATCGGAGCGGATCTTCACGGGATCGTCGGGCCCTCGCGGCGGCTGCCGGTCGGCGCTTCGCCTATAACCGGTTCACGATGAGAATACCTTCATCGGACCGGTAGAGCAACCGATGCCCCGGGAACTTCTCCCGGATCAGGGGCATCTTGTCGCGCTGGAACACGCAGAACACGCGCGTGTCCGAATTCCACAGGGCGGCGAACGCCCGGTCGTCGAGGAACCATTTATCGCGATCCGCCGCGCGGGACGCGCCGTACTCCAGTTCCCCCACCTCGTTCACCAGGACGCAGCGGCGTTTCGTGTAGAACGGGACCCCCTGCCGGTACGCGCCGAACTGGGCGACGACGTCCCCCTCGCGGACCGAGGCGCCGAGGACGGAAGACAGCTTCTTCACCGACTTGTAGCTCCCGAGGTACGCGGCCGCCGGCCGGTTGAGCGAGGTGAGGAACAGCGCGAGCAGGAAGAAGGAGATGTACACCACGCGCTCCGCGCCGAGCCGCCGGACGAACAGCGGCACGACGCCCCACGCGAGGATCAGCGCGGCGGGGAGCGCGGACAGCGGTATCCACCGGGCGAACTCCACCTTGTACTTCGTGAAGGGGGGGAAGAAGAGGATCCCCGCGGCCAGGAGGGCGGCGACGGCGAGGGGGAACCGGCAGCGGACGCTCCCGTCCTCGCGGTCCGCCCACATCTCCAGCGCGCGCCCGAGGAGCACGGACAGGGGCGGAAAGAGGGGAATCATGTACGTGGGGAGCTTCGACCGGGAGAAGGAGAAGAACAGCAGGACGAAGAGGACCCAGCAGAACAGAAAGAGGCGGTCCTCCGGGGCGAGATACCGGTCCCGCGCCTCCCACGCCGCCGTCCCCGCCCGGCGTGCGAAGGCAAGCCACGGGAACATCCCGCCGATCACGATCGGCAGGAAGTACCAGAACGGCTTGTACCGCTGGTGCACCTCCGTCGTGAACCGCAGGAAATGCTCCCGGACGAAGAAGAACCAGAGGAAATCGGGATTCGCCCGCTGGACGAGGATCACCCACGGGAGGGCGATCGCGAGGAAGAGGGCGACCCCGGGGAGGGAAACCGCCTTCCCGATCTCCCGGTGGCGGCGCGACAGGATCATCCACAGGAGGAGGATCGCCGCCGGAAACACGATCCCGACCAGCCCCTTCGAAAGAAACGCCAGCGCCGCGCCGGCGTACGAGAGCAGGAGCCACCCCCGGCCCTCCCGCCTTCCGGACAGGTAGAGCCAGGCGGGGAATACCGCCACGATCATCGTCACGGCGAGCGTCATGTCCAGGGTGTTGATCCGGCCGATCACGTACGGGTAGAGGGACGTGGAGAGGACCATGGCCGAGAAGAGGCCGGTCCGCGGGCCCGCGATCGCCGTACCCATCCAGCAGGCGAGGAGCACCCCCGCGATCGACACGGTCGCGGTGAAGAAGCGCGCGCCGAACTCGGTCTCCCCGAACAGCGACAGCGACAGCGCGTTCCCCCAGTAGAAGAGCGGCGGCTTCTCGAGGTACGCGACGCCGTTCAGGTGCGGAGTGACGAAGTCGCCGCGGGCGAGCATCTCCCGCGGGATCTCCGCGTATCTCCCCTCGTCCGGCTCGAGCAGCGGAATCGTGCCCAACGCGGAATAGTACGTGATGCCGACGGCCAGGAAGAAGAGAAGGAGGGCGCGGCGGCTCCGGCGGATTTCCGGGGGAGAGGTTTTCTGCGCCATGCGGGCGATTATACCGCGGACATGGATAAGGAGAGGTCCGAGGTTCCCGGGGGGCGTCTGGTATAATGGCCGGCAACGAAGTTCACTCGAAACGGAAGGAGAAAACGCATGCGCCGAACCGTCCGGTCGCTCCTGTTTCTGCTCGCCGCCGGAATCCTGCTTTCGCCGCTCCAGGCAAACGCCGCCGGAGGAAACGCCGCGGCCCCGACCGGGGTTACGATCCCGAAGGGGTATCGCAACTGGCAGGTGGTCGCACCTTCCCAGCGGGACGACAAGGACGAGATCCGCGTGATCCTCGGAAACGACATCGCCATGAAGGCGTACCGGGCGAAGAAGCTCCCCTTCCCGGACGGCGCGATCCTCGCGAAGCTGGCGTGGAAGCGCGCCAGGTCGACGGAGTTCGACAAGACCTTCGTGCCGGGCGATCCGCAGCGGATCGAGTTCATGGTGAAGAACACGAAAAAGTACGCCTCCACCGGCGGGTGGGGGTTCGGACGGTTCGTCGACGGCGCTCCCGCGAGCGCGCAGGACCACGCCACCTGCTTCCCGTGCCACGAGGCGAACGTCAAGGGAAACGACTTCGTCTTCACGCGGTACGCCCCGTAAAACCGGAACCCGGCCGGACCGTGGATTTCCACGTCACCCCGCTGCGCAGCGGCTCCTCCGGGAACCTGACGCTCGTATCGCACGGGGGAACGACCGTGCTCGTCGACGCCGGGCTTCCGTCCCAGCGGGGGCTGTCGGCCGCGCTCGCCGAGGCGGGGTGCGCCTGGGACGACGTGGACGCCGTGCTGGTGTCCCACCTCCACAGCGACCACGTGAACCCTTCGGCGGTCGCGTGCTGCGCCCGGCACGAGGTCCCGATCCACCTGCACCGGAAGAACCTCGACGGGTTCGTGAGCAAGGTGCTGTCGCGCTCCCCCCCTTCCGGCCCGGTGCGGACGTTCGGGGACGGCGAGACGTTTTCCGTCGGCCGGATCGCGATAAAGCCGTTCCGGGTCCCCCACGACGCGCGGGGCGTCACGTGCGGTTTCGCCTTCACCCCCGCCGCCGGGGAGAGGAACGTCCGCGTGACGATGGCGACCGACCTCGGGCGGAACGACAACGGGCTGTTCGAGGAGTTCGTGGACAGCGACCTGATCCTGATCGAGGCGAACTACGACGAGGGGATGCTGAACCGCAGCGGCCGGCACGATCGCGGGCGCGTCGGCTCCGGCGTCGGGCACTTCTCCAACGCGCAGGCGGGCATCTTCCTGGTCCGGGTGCTCCAGGAAAGCCGGAAGAGCCCCAAGGCGGTCATCCTGTGCCACCTGAGCGCGGACCACAACACTCCGGAACTCGCCCGCGGCACGGTGCGGGAGATCCTGTCCGCCCACCGGTTCGACGGGGTCCCCGTCCACGCGGCGAGGCGCGGGGCGCCCCTGCGGAAATTCACCGTCTGAGGCGGCGATTGAATACCGGGGCTTCGGGCCCCGTCTCACATTACCCGACGGAAACGGGAGGGTTCCGATGCGCAAGTTCGCAAGCCTGCTGCTGATCGCCACCATCACGGTCTCGCTTCTGTCCGGGTGCGCCTCCTCGAACCAGACGGTGCGGGATCACAAGGGGACCGCCATCGGCGCGGGGGCGGGTGCCGTCGGCGGCGCGGTCCTGGGCGGGCTGGTGGGCGGAAAGCGCGGCGCGGTGGCCGGGGGGCTCCTGGGCGCCCTTGCCGGCGGCCTGGTCGGGAACTACTACGACCAGAAGGAGAAAAGCCTGGCCGAGACCCGCAAGGAGCACACCGACTACAGCGCGGCCAAGGGGACGCGGCTCAAGATCGACCGGCTCCGGGCGACCCCGGCAGCGGTGTTCCCCGGAGAGACCGTCGACATCCAGATGACGTACGCGGTCCTGACCCCGCGGGAGGACCTGATGGTCCCCGTCCGGGAGAGCCGCGAGATCCTGTTCAACGGCGCGAAGGTCGGGGAAACCTCCGTGGACATCGAGCGCGAAGGAGGAACCTGGCGCTCCGCCGTCCCCATCACCCTGCCCGCGGACGCGAAGCCGGGCAACTACCGGGTCGTAGCCTCCGTCGAGACGCGCGGCGGCGGGAAGGACATCGAGGAGATCACCTTCCGCGTCAAGCGGTAAACGTACGGGGCCGGCGACTCCGCCGGCCCACCCTTGCCCGATTTCCGATACAATCTGGGGTGCGATGGAATCCTCCCTCCGGAAGCAGGACGTCGACCTGCTCGTGGACGCCCGCCACTGGGATCCGTTCTCCGTCCTGGGGCCGCACCTCGTGGAGGAGAACGGGACCCCGTTCGTTTCCGTGCGCGTGATCCAGCCCCGGGCGCGGGAGGCGCACGTCCTGCGCAACGAGGGCGGCGCGATCCGTCGCGCCGCGATGACCCGCGTCCACCCCGATGGCCTCTTCGAGGCGCAGTTCCCGAAGGACCGGGAGATCTTCCCGTACCGCCTGGAGTTCTCCGACCGGGCCGGGTACCGCTGGACGCAGCACGACCCGTACGCCTTCGGGCTGGTCCTCTCCGACTTCGACGTCCACCTGCTGGCCGAAGGGAGCCACCTGGACCAGTACGAGAAGCTCGGGAGCCACGTGACCGCCGTCGACGGGGTCCCGGGGACGGCGTTCTCCGTCTGGGCGCCCAACGCGGAGCGCGTGTCGGTGGTGTGCAACGCGAACCACTGGGACGGCCGCGTGAACCCGATGCGCAACCGCGGCGAATCCGGCATCTGGGAGATCTTCCTCCCCGGCGTGGCCGAGGAGGAGGTCTACAAGTACGAGATCCGGGCCCGCGGCACCGGGGAGCTGCTGCTGAAGTCGGACCCCTTCGCCTTCCGGTTCGAGGCGCCGCCGCACACCGGGTCGATCGTCTGCTCCATCGACGGGTACGCGTGGGGAGACGCGGCGTGGATCGCGGAGCGCGCCCGGAGGAACGTCCTCGACTCCCCCTTCTCCGTCTACGAGGTCCACCTCGGGTCGTGGAAACGGAAGGACGGCGAGCGGGGGCCGTACCTCTCCTACCTCGAGCTTGCGGACGACCTCGTTCCATACGTCAAGGGGATGGGGTACACGCACATCGAGCTGATGCCCGTGGCCGAGCACCCGTTCGACGGCTCCTGGGGGTACCAGGTGCTGGGGTACTTCGCCCCCACGTCCCGCTTCGGCCGCCCGGAGGAGTTCATGGCGTTCGTCGACCGGTGCCACGGCGCCGGGATCGGCGTGCTCCTCGACTGGGTCCCGGCCCACTTCCCCCGCGACGCCCACGGCCTCGCCCGCTTCGACGGGACCCACCTCTACGAGCATGCGGACCCGCGGATGGGGGAGCACAGCGACTGGGGGACCCTCATCTTCAACTTCGGGCGCCGGGAGGTGGCGAACTTCCTCCTCTCGAGCGCGCTGTTCTGGCTGGACAAGTACCACATCGACGGGCTCCGGGTCGACGCGGTGGCGTCGATGCTCTACCTCGACTACTCCCGCAAGCCCGGCGAGTGGATCCCCAACGCCTACGGGGGAAACGAGAACCTCGAGGCGATCGCCTTCCTCAAGCGGATGAACGAGGCGGTCCACGGGCGGTACCCCGGCGCGATCACGATCGCGGAGGAGTCCACCGCCTGGCCCGCCGTCTCGCGTCCCGTCTACCTCGGAGGACTCGGGTTCACGCTCAAGTGGAACATGGGGTGGATGCACGACATGCTGCAGTTCATCGGGAAGGACCCGATCCACCGGAAGTATCACTTCGGGCAGCTCACGTTCGCGCTGCTGTACGCCTTCCACGAGAATTTCGTGCTCCCCTTCTCGCACGACGAGGTCGTGCACATGAAACGTTCCATGCTCGACAAGATGCCCGGGGACCTCTGGGGGAAGTTCGCCAGCCTCCGGCTGCTCTACGCCTACATGTACGCGCACCCGGGGAAGAAGCTCCTCTTCATGGGGGGGGAGATCGCGCAGTGGGAGGAGTGGGACCACGACCGGTCGCTGCAGTGGGACCTGCTCCGGTGGGAGACCCACCAGGGGGTGCAGCGGTTCGCGCGGGACCTGAACCGCGTCTACCGCGAGACGCCGGCGCTGCACGAAATCGATTTCCGCCCGGAGGGGTTCGAGTGGATCGACTTCCGGGACGCCGACAACAGCGTCGTGTCGTTCATCCGCCGGGGGAGGAACCCGGACGATTGCGTCGTGTGCGTCTTCAACTTCACTCCCGTGCCGCGGGAAGGCTACCGCCTCGGCGTCCCGTACCCCGGCCGGTACCGCGAGGCGTTGAACAGCGACGCCTCCGCCTACGGCGGGAGCAACGCGGGGAACGGGGGGTTCCTCGATTCCGAAGCGACGCCGTGGATGGGCCGCCCGCACTCCATCCGCCTCACCCTTCCTCCGTTGGGCTCCCTCTACCTCCGCCCGGAAAGGTAGATGGGCGGCACTTCCGGCGCCGCCTCGACGTTCCGGGCGCTCCGCCACCGAAACTTCCGCCTCTGGTTCTTCGGCCAGCTCACGTCGCTGGTGGGCACCTGGATGCAGACGATCGCCCAGAACTGGCTGGTGTACCAGCTGACCGGATCCGCCGCCGACCTCGGGCTCGTAAACTTCGTCGGCGCCATCCCCCTCGTGCCCCTCACCCTCTACGCCGGGGCGATCGCCGACCGTTTCGAGAAGCGCCGGGTGATCTTCTGGTGCCAGGCGGCGATGATGCTCCTCGCCTTCCTCCTCGCCCTCCTCTGCTGGACCGGCGCGGTGCGGCTGTGGCACGTGCTTCTGCTGGCGTTCCTCCTCGGGGCGGCGCAGGCCGTGGACACCCCGGCGCGGCAGGCGTTCGTCGTGGAGCTGGTGGGGAGGGAGGACCTGACCAACGCCATCGCGCTGAACTCCGGCATCTTCCACGGCGCGCGGGTCGTGGGGCCGGCCGCGGCGGGCATCCTGGTCGCCGCCTCGGGGGTGGCGGGCGCCTTCTTCGTCAACGGGGCGAGCTTCACGGCGGTCCTGCTCTGCCTGTTTCTCATGGACGTCGCCCTGATCCGGCGGACCGGCGACGGACCGGATTCGGCGGGGGACCTCCTCGGCGGGGTGAAATTCCTCCGGGAGCACCGGATCCCCCGCGGGATCGTCGTCCTGATCTCCCTGTCCGCCCTCCTCGCGATGCCGTACCACGTGCTGATCCCCATCTTCGCGCGGGAGATCCTCGGGCAGGGCGCGCCGGGCTACGGCGTGCTGATGTCCGCCGCCGGAGTCGGCGCGGTCCTCGGGTCGCTCTTCTCCGCCTCCCGGTACGTGGGGGACCGGAAGGGGGCGACGATCACGGCGGGGAGCCTCGTCTTCCCGTTCTTCCTGCTGGCGTTCGCCTTCTGCCGGAGCTACGCCGCCGCGATTCTCCTGCTGGTCGCGATCGGGTTCTCCTTCGTCCTCCAGAACGCCCCCGCGAACTCCCTCCTCCAGCACCTGGTGCCCGACCACCTCCGCGGCCGGGTGATGGCGCTGTACGTCTCCCTCTTCCTCGGGCTCATGCGGATCGGCTCCCTCCTGCTCGGCGGGCTGGCCGAGGTGACCTCCGCGCCGACGGCGCTGGCGGCCCTCTCCGTCACGGCGCTGCTGGTGGGGCTGTGGGTCCGCTTCCGCTACCCGGAGCTCACCCGGTCCGCGTGACCCCGCCCGCAACGAAGGGGGAGGAGGTCGCTACTCGCAGGGGGGCTCCCCGTTCGCATGCGCCGCCAGGCTCCCCGGCTCCGAACAGCGAACGTGGCCTGCGGTCCTCTCCCCACCCTCCGGCCAGCCTTCTAGCCCCGATCACATCCTCACAGTTAGAATTGCGGGTTCTCCGCCGGTTCCGCGCTGGCGGCTCCGCTCAGGGGACCCCCCTGCTCCGTACGCTCCTTGTGCCCCTGCGGAGTGCCGCAACGTATTCCGCCGTCAGGCATTGCGAACGGACGGTTGCGGTAGAATACGGGCATGCGCAAACCAGCTTTCGCCGTACTGGTCCTTTTCGCGCTTCTGTGGGCCGCGAATGCCTTCGGGTGGGCGTTCGCGGTGTGCGGCGACAGCCGGGACGACCGGAACGGCATCCTGCCGCAGATCCTCTCCGCGGTGGACGCCTCCGACATGGAGTTCCTCCTCCATACCGGCGACATGGTCAACCACGACTCGCCGGGGGAGTGGGACAAGTTCGTTGCGGCGACCGCGTCGTTCCGCAAGCCGCTCCGGGTGGCGATCGGGAACCACGAGCTGTACGGGGGCGGGAATCGGGAGCGGTTCGCGGAGCGGTTCGGCCTCTCCGGCACCTCCTATTCGTTCACGCACCGGGACGCCCGCTTCGCGATCGTCGACAACGCCGGCGGGGCGTTCCCCGACAATGTCCTCGCCTGGCTCGATCGCGACCTGGCGTCCCATCCGAAAGGGAGGGACGGGGTCGCGGTGATCGTCGTCGCGATGCATCACCCGCCGGAAACGGAAATCACCCGTCCCCACGGAACAGGATTCGGATACGAGGAGCAGAGCGCGAAGCTGCTGGCGATCCTGAAGAAACACCGGGTCGACGCGGTCCTGGCGAGCCACGAGCACATGCACCACGTCGAGGATTGGGGCGGGATCCTGATGCTGGTCTCCGGCGGCGCGGGCGCGCCGCTGGTGCCGCTGCAGAAGTACGGCTACTACCGGATCGACGTGGAGAACGGACGGCTGCGGGAGACGTTCCGCCCCGTCAGGCCATCGGCGAAGTGACCTCGTCCCGCGGCGGGCCGGGGGGCGGATGCCCCGGGGCGGGATCCTCCTTCCCCAGGGCTTGCCGGAGAACCTGGCTCAAATCCCCGAGCCGGTACGGCTTCGCGATCACGCCCACGAAACCGTGTTCCTTGTATCCTGCCATCACCGGGTCGTTGGAGTAACCGCTCGAAACGACGATGCGGGCATCCGGGTGCTTCTCGAGGATCCGGGCGGCGGTCTCCTTCCCGCCCATCCCGCCGGGGATGACCAGGTCCAGGATGACCAGGTCGTACGCGCCGGGGCCCCGCGACGCTTCCTCGTACTTCGAGATCGCCTCCTCGCCGTGCCGGGAAAACACCGGCGTGTACCCCAGCTGTGTGAGCATCTCCCCGACCACGTCCAGGACCAGCTCCTCGTCGTCCATGAGGAGGACCGTGCCGTTCCCCGGCAGCGCGGCGACCGTCGGATCCGGGCGGACATCCCGCGGGACCTCGCCGGTCGCGGGAAGGTAGATCCGGAACGTCGTCCCGGCGCCGATCGCGGAATCCGCGAAGATGTTCCCCCCGTGGTTCTTCAGGATGGTGTAGCAGGTCGTGAGCCCCAGCCCGCTCCCGGCCGCTTTCGTGGTGAAGTACGGATCGAAGATCTTCGGCAGGATGTCGGCGGGGATTCCGGACCCCTCGTCCGCCATGACGATCTTCACGTAGCTCCCGGCCATGACGTGCGGGACCTCCCCTTCCCGGACGCGGGCGTTCTCCATCGACACGCGCAGGATCCCGCCGGCCGGCATCGCCTCCGCCGCGTTGATCGCCAGGTTGTGGAAGACCTGCCCGAGCTGTCCCGCGTCGGCGGTCACCGCCCAGATCCCTTGCGCGATCCGGAACTCGGCCCGTACGCCGGTCCCCCGGAGGGCCAGGTCGATCGCATCGCGAAGCGCCTCTTCCGCGGAAATTTCCTTGCGGATCGGCTTCCCGCCCCTGGAGAAGGCGAGCAGCCGGGTGGAGAGATCCTTCGCCTTCAGGGCGGCCCGCTCCGCCTCCTCCAGCCGCTTCTGCGCCCGCTTGCCGGGGTCCACCATCTCCTTCGCCAGGGAGATGTTCCCGAGGATTCCCGTAAGGAGGTTGTTGAAGTCGTGCGCGATCCCCCCGGCGAGGACCCCCAGGGATTCGAGCTTCTTCCCCCGCAGCAGCTCGTCCTCCACCCGCTCCTTCTCCGTCACGTCCCGGATGACGAGTACCGATCCCGCCGCTTTTCCGGACCGGTCCAGGACCGGGGTGTCGACCGCTTCGATCAGCCGTTCCTCCCCGATGCGGGATACCCGGGTCCGGAAGGCGCGGGCCGGCGCGCCGGCCGGGGGTGCGGCGCCTCCCACCGGGAAATCGAGGGGGATCACCTCGCCCACCGGTTTTCCCATCGCCTCCCTCGACGGCCACCCCGTGATGATCTCGGCGATCCGGTTCATGAGGAGGATGTTCCGCCCCGTGTCCATCGTGATGACGCCGTCCGTGATCGAATGGAGCGTCGCCTGGGCGCGCTCCTTCATCTCCCAGAGGGCATCCAGCGCCTTGCGGAGCTCGGACCACGGGTACAGGAAGAAGAACGTCAGCGCGGCGGCGCTGAACAGCGCGCTCGCCACGCCCAGCGCCGCCGTCGCGAGAACCAGAGGCCGGAGGGATATGCGGATCTCCATCCACCCCACCGCGGTTCCCGCATCCCAGACGGGATGGGACCGTGAAACGACCGGCCACGGAAGGTCGTCCGGGTGAGCCGCCTCGCCTCCGGGGTGGCTCATCGCGACGATCCCGCCCCGGTCGTGGGCGATCCTGCACTCGGGGACCGTCCTCGCATTGTCCGCCTCCAGAATGTGCTTCAGGCGGATCTCGTCGAACTGCCACATGAGAGGATTCGCCGCCACGAACAGCGATAACTTGTGCGCTTTGATCTCCGCCTCCTTCTCCAGGGAAACGCGGAGGGATTGCCAGGAGAGGGCGAAGTAGACGGCGGCGGGCGCGACCGCGAACACCAGTCCGATGAGGACCGCCAGCAGCGCGGTGTACCGAGGGATGTCTTTCCTGAGGAGCACGCCTTCCCCTCCCTGCGGGGCTACCGCACGGGGACGAATCCCGCCCGGGACAGGACGGCCGCCCCCTCGCGGGACCGCGCGAACCCGATGAAGCGCCGGACCGCGTCGGACGGCGTCCTCCCCGTGATGAAGAAGAACTCCTTGCGGTACGGGTAGGAGCCGTTGACGAGCGATGTCGCGCTCGGGATCACCCCGGCCAGGGGCAGCACCCGGATGGCGCGCTTTTCGAATGTGACCATCGTGAGGGCGAGCGCCCCGAAGGCGCCGGGGGTGTTCTCGATCGTGTCGGCGGCCTCGTGGTCGTTCATCGCGTAGATCATCCCGTCCCGACGCAGCGCGGCGTCCACGGCGTCCGCCATCTCCTTCGAGATCGCCCGCAGGACATCCAGGTCGGATTCTCCCTTCGGCCGAAGGATCAACCGGATCGGCGACCCGTCGTTCCAGGTCGTCTTCCTGCCGGCGTAGATGTCGACCGCCTCCCGAAGGGTGATCCCGGCCGCCTTGACGCCGCGGTGCACCCCGAAGACGAACGGCACTCGGGCGTACGGAACGGCCGCGACGCCGGCTTTCCGTTCACGGTCCGTGAGCGGCCGGCCGCCCACCCCGAGGTCCAGCCTCCCCGCGAGAATCGCCTTGATCGACCCCCCCGTGCCGAGAAGCGGCATCACTTCGATGCGCACCTGGGGATTGGCCTTCATGAACGGCTCCGAGAGCAGCCGGATGCTCGCCAGTGATGCTCCCGTGCCGCTGACGGTGACGACTTCGGCCGCCGCCGCCGGGACGGCGGACAGGATGGCAAGCAGAAGGGCGACCGGGAACCGGTTCCTCGCCAGGGGCCTCTTCATCGCAAGACTCCTCTCCCGGATGCCGATTGAATGGCCCCCTTTTCCCGGGTATCCCGGTCAACGGGTCCCTATCGATTATCGGAAATCGGACCGGAAATGATCAGGAGGAATGCGGGTGGAAAAGAGAAAAGGCGCCGGGAAAGACCCCCGGCGCCTTCATCGGGAAACCTTACTGTTTGGCGGAAATGTCAGGCCCCGGCGGCCTCCGCGCCCTCGGCGCCCTCGCCCTTCAGCTCCTTCCACGGCGGGAGGACCTTGAGGAGCACGTACAGGATGGCCAGCGGGAGGCCGAGCAGGACCAGCGCGTAGAGAAGCCCCTCGATCCCGCCGAACTCCATCTTGTAGGTGGTGAGTCCCCGGAAGCTCTTGGAGAACATCTGGCCGCCGATGACCACGTTCCAGCGGGTGGCGAAGATCCCGAACTGGATGAGGAGCGCGGAGATGAAGAAGAGCATCTTCCGCAGGTCCTCGCTGACGCTGAACCGCTTCTTGAAGATCTTGGTGATCGAGATGAGCCCCAGCGGGAGCAGCATCCCGAGAAGGACCTGGATGATGACGAGGCTCATGAACAGCTTGTTCATGACCATCTCGGAGAGGATCTTGATCTCCTCCTCGCTCTGGTAGACCCGGTGGATGAAGTCCACCATCTCGAGCGAGAAGTCGACGATGACGGCGTAGAAGAGGAAGTCGACCGCCTTGTCGACGCACTTCATGTCGATCTTCCCCCCCATCAGCGGGGTGATGATCATGTACAGGAGGACGACCAGCGCGATCCCGGACACGATGGCGGAGAAGAGGAAGACGATCGGGATCAGCACGCTGCTCCACCACGGGTTCGCCTTGATGGAGTGATGGAGCCGAAGATGAACCCGACGTAGCCGTGGAGCAGGAACGCCGACGGGATGCCGACGATGGTGATGACCTTCAGGGCCTTGTGGTCGAACGCGACGGCCCGCTCCCCCTTGTCCGTCGAGAACAGGGAGAGGGCGCGATAGAGGAGCCGCGTCGCCCCCGTGCTCCGCTCCGCCATGTCGATCATGTCGGTCCGGTGGACGAACCAGATCTCGAGGAGGAGGACCGCCATCAGGTACCAGGCGTAGACGAAACCGAACATCGCCATGGCCGAGGACGTCTGCGGCGTGAGGAGGATCTCGTAGAACCGCTCCGGGTGGCCCAGGTGCGACACCAGCGCCATCGGGGCGACCAGGAGGTACGCGAGGGCGGTGAGGAGGGAGAGGCGGTAGAGCGGCTGGACCTCCTTCACGTTGAACACCTTCACCAGCGACGCGAGGATGAACGCCCCGGCGACGACGCCGGTGATGTACGGGTAGACGACGATCAGCATCCCCCAGTGGATCTCGATCTCGTTCGGGTAGATGTACCCCTGGATCTGGGAGAGCAGCTCCTGCAGCGTATGGACGATTTCCGGGTTCATCGGACCTCTCCGTCGAGGTTGGCGTAGTAGACTTTCGGCTCGGTGTTCAGGCCGGGTTTCAGCGTGTGGATCTTGTTCATCCGCAGGAAGCGCGACATGGGGCTCGCCGCCGCG
The DNA here is from genome assembly GCA_016234845.1 of Deltaproteobacteria bacterium. Classification (NCBI taxonomy): domain Bacteria; kingdom Pseudomonadati; phylum Myxococcota; class Myxococcia; species Deltaproteobacteria bacterium. Next base: position 17,259 of record JACRNP010000057.1, read on the forward strand.
TTCAGGTCGCCGAAGATCCGGGTCTGCGTCGGGCACACCTCCACGCACGCCGGGAGCTGCCCCTGCGAGATCCGGTGGTAGCAGAAGGTGCACTTGTCGGCGGTGTGGCTCTTCGGGTGGAGGTACCGCGCGCCGTACGGGCACGCCTGGATGCAGTAGCGGCACCCGATGCACGTCTTCTCGTTGACGAGGACGACGCCGTCCTCGGTCTGGAAGGTCGCCCCGACGGGGCACACCTGGACGCACGGCGGGTTCGCGCACTGGTTGCACAGCTTCGGCACGAAGAAGCTGCGCAGGATCGTCTTGTCGGACGCCGACTCGGGCGCCTCC
>JACRNP010000058.1 GCA_016234845.1 Deltaproteobacteria bacterium
GAAGACGTAGTCGTATCCCTTCTCGGTGATGTCGTCGGCCGACCCGGTGCAGATGACGAACGGCACCTGGAACCGCTGCGCGACGGGCGCCGCCGCCGCGGTGACGGAGCTGGAGTAGCCGCCCGTGATGACGGGCACCTTTTCCCGGGAGATCAGCTTCTCCATCCCCGATCGCCCGATATCCGGCTTCCCGGTATCGTCCTCGAAGAGCAGCTCGATCTTCTTCCCGTTCACCCCGCCCTTGGCGTTGATCTCCTCGGCCGCCATCTCGAACGAACGCTTCTCGATCTCGCCGAATTTCGCCTGCGAGCCGGTCAGGGGGAGCAGCACGCCCACCTTGATGGTTTCCGCCGCGAAACCGGCGGACGCCGCCATGGCCAGCGACAGGATCGCCACGGCGACGATGAACGCCTTGCCGACAGTTCCCTTCATGATCTCCTCCTTTGGAATATCCGCTGCAATGCCGGCGAAACACCCTGCCGTCGCAGCGACACGGTCTGGAAACGGTCCACGGGACTTTCCCGCGACGGAAATTATATCAAGGGAGTCGGAACGGGGTCATCGGAGCGGTTTTGATTTCCTTGTAGGGAATTTCCCTACAGGCGGACCGAAAGGCCGGTGCTCACGGCTCGATGATCCGGTTCTGGATCGCGAACCGGGTGAGCTCCGCGTTGTTTCGCAGCCCCAGCTTCTTCAGGAGCCGGAAACGGTACGTGTCGACGGTCTTGGGACTGATGGCGTACCCCTCCGCGATCTCCCGGTTGCTCCTCCCGAGGGCAAGCCCCCGCAGGACCTGGATCTCCCGGGTCGACAGCGCGTCCAGGGAGGTTCGATCCGACGGTCCCTTCCCCATCCGCCGGGCGAGCGCCTCCGCCGCCTCGTCGCTCAGGTACCTGCCCCCCCCGTGCACCTTGCGGATGGCCCGGATCAGCTGGTCGGCCGCGGCCCGCTTGGTGATGTAGCCGCCGGCGCCGGCGCCGAACGCGCGGACCACGTACTGCTCCTCCTCGTGCATCGTCAGCACGAGGATCGCCGTCTTCGGAAGCGCGCCGTGGATCCGTTCCACGGCTTCCAGGCCGTCCATCCCGGGCATGGAGATGTCGACGACCACCACGTCCGGCCGGGTCTCCTCCGCCTTCCGGATCGCCTCGCGGCCGTCCGCCGCCTCGGCCACCACGGCCATGTCGCCTGCGCCGTCGATCAGGCGGCGCAGGCCGTCCCGGACGATGCTGTGGTCGTCGGCCAGGAGGACGCGGATCACGCCGGCTCCCCTTTCGCGACGCGGAGCGGGAGCCGCAGGTCGATCCGGGCCCCTCCGCCCGGTCGGTTGCCGATCGACAGCGTTCCCCCGATCAACGACGCGCGCTCCCGCATCCCGACCACCCCGAGCCCCTTCGATTCGTCCAGCCGGTCCGTGTCGAACCCCTTCCCGTCGTCCTCCACCGAAAGCAGGAGGGCGCCCTCCTCCACGCGGAGCGCGACGTCGACCCGCGTCGCTCCGGAGTGGCGCGCCACGTTCGTCAACGCCTCCTGGGCGATCCGGTAGACGGCGGTCGCCGCCTTGTCCGCGATCCGGGGCACGCCGCGGGGACGATAGACGCATCGTATCCTCGAACGCTTCTCGAAGTCCCGTATATACCAGTCGAGCGCGTCGACCAGCCCGAGGTTGTCAAGCGCGCCCGGACGGAGACGGGTGGCGATCCCCCGGACCTCGTCGATCGCCTTGTCGATGATGCCGCACATCGCCTGGGCCTGCCGCGACGCCGCGGGATCCGCGTCCTTCAGGCGGTCCCGGAGCCACGCCGAGTCGAGGGCGAGCGCCGTCAGCACCTGGCCGAACTCGTCGTGGAGCTCGCGCGCCACGGCGGCGCGCTCCTTCTCCTGTCCCGCGATGATGCTGTCGGACAGCCGCCGCAGCTGGTCCTCCGCCCGCTTGATCCCGGAGATGTCGGTGGAGATCCCGCAAAGGGTCGCGACCTCCCCCGCCTCGTCGTAGATCGGGAAGCGCGTGGTGAGGTAGATGCGCGAATCGTCGCCCTGCGGGAACGTCTCCTCCGCCTGGACCGGTTTTCGGCCGTCGAAGACCTTCCGGTCGTTCTCGCGGAGCGCGCCGGCGAATTCGCGGGGGAAGACGTCGAAGTCGGTCCGGCCGCGCACCTCCGCGTTCCGGACCCCGAACAGCTCCGTGAACCGGGGGTTGACGTAGATGTACCGCCCCTCCCGGTCCTTGACGTACACGACGGCGGGCGTGTGCCGGAGGATGCTCGTGAACCGGCGGGTCCGCTCCTTCACCTGCCGCTCGAGCTCCCCCGAATGCCGCGTGAGCTTCTCCTGTGCCTCCCGCAACGCCTCCTCCGCGGCCCTCCTCCGGACGATGTCGTCGTTCGCCCGCCGGTAGAGGAACAGGACGGAGAGCCCGATCAGGAAACAGAGGGCCAGGATGATCGGGGCCGTGACCCGGAACAGCGGGGCGGAGATCCTCCGCGAGACGGACCGGAGGTCGCGGAGGTGGACCACGCTCCAGCCGGGATACGTCGATACGTCCAGCCGGGAGAACCGGTACTCCGCGCCGCTCCGGTCCCGCGCCGTCCCGTCGCCGAGGATCGAAAGTCCGCTCCACTCCCACGGCCCCGGCCCGAACTGCTGCGACCGCGACACCTCTTCAATGTCCTCCTGGGTGAGGCTGTGCAGGGATCGGTAAAGCCACTCCCGCCGGTTCGCGGCGAAGACGATCCCCTTGGGGTCCGCGAGGAGGACGATCCCCTCGCCCCCCTGGCGGAACTCCTCCTCGATCCGCTCCGTCGAGATCTTGATCACCGCGACGCCGATGGGAGGGTCGCCCGGTCCGTCGTACACCGGGTGGCTGAAGTACACGCCGCGGGCCTTCGACGTCACCCCCTGAGCCATGTAGGTGGACGGCGACCCGCGGATCGCCTGCCTCCAGTACGGACGGAAGGCGAAATTGTTCCCCACGAAGCTGTCGGGGGCGTCCCGGTTGCTGGACGCGACGGTCGTCCCGACGCGGTCCATGACGTAGCAGACGTCCGCCGCGAGGGCGTCCCGGAAATGGTCGAGCACGGCGTTCGCCCGCGCGACGGAAGGTCCGCGGGGACGGGACAGGACCTCCCCCATCTCCTTCAGGCCGGCCAATGCCCGCGCCGTCTTCAGGTTCTCCGCCAGGAAGGAGGAGACGCCGTTCCGGATCCGCTCGGCCTGGAGCGCGCTGTCCTTCTCGGCCTCCTTGGAGGCCGAATCCCCGAGGGAGCGGAGGTAGACGTATCCCGCGACGGAGACGGAGAGGAAGGAGAGGAACGACAGGACCACGAGGATGACGCGGAGCTTCACGCCGGCCATGGTAGCATTGACATTACGGGTTGACCATATTACGGTCTGGAGATGCGGCGCATGCGCATTTTCCTCGCCACCGGAACGATCCTGTCCCTCCTCCTCTCCGCCGGGTGCTCCGACAAACTCTCCCGCCAGACGGGACTCACCGACGCGGACCTGCTCGCGCGCGGACAGAAGAAGGCGGAGCAGAAGAAGCACAAGGACGCCGCGGAGGCGTTCCAGACGCTCATCGAGCGGTTCCCCACCTCGCCGCTGGCCTCGCGCGCGCAGTTCGCGCTCGCCGAAAGCCGCATGGCGAACCGGGAGGAGATCGAGGCGGAGGTGGCGTTCGACGATTTTCTCCGCCTCTACCCCGCGGACCCGAAGGTCCCGGACGCCCTCTTCCTCAAGGGGAAGCTTCTCTCGGGGCAGCTCCTGCCTCCCGGGCGGGACCAGGGGAAGACGCAGGAGGCGCTGAAAGCGTATTCGCAGTTCCTCGAAAAGGCGCCGGGATCCCCCCGCGCGGCGGAGGCCGGGAAAAGAATCGCGGAGCTCCGGAACCGCCTCGCCCTCCATGAGGGGGCGGTGATCGACCACTTCCTTTCGCGGAAACGGTTCGACAGCGCCGAGGCGCGGGCCCTCCGCGCGCTGGAGGCGTACCCCGACGTGCCGGCCACGCCGGACCTGATGCTTCTCCTTTCGCGCGCGCTCGACCGGCAGGGGAAGAAGGAGGAGGCGGCCAAGGTGCGCAGCACCCTGGCGGCGAAATACCCGGGGCGCGGGGGAGGAAAGCGTTGAGCCGCGAACTGGCGGCGCTGATCCGGATGGGGAAGAGCGCCTTCACCGAGGCGGACTGCCGGAGGGCGGAGCGCCACCTCCAGGAGGCGCTGTCCGGGGGGGCCGACTACCCCGACCTCCACTACACCCTGGGGCTCATCGAGCACCAGCGCGGGAACTACCGGCAGGCGGTCGAACGGTTCGGGAAGGCGATCGCCCTGAACCCCGACTACACCGAAGCCCTGCTGTCGCAGTCGATCACCCTGAACGACATGGGACGGTACGAGGAGGCGCGGGAGGCGTACGACCGCGCCGCCGGGATCCTGTCCCGGCACGGGACTCCTCCCGGGGAGAACCTGGTCCGCGGCCGGATCGCCAACCTCCACAAGGAGCTCGGGGAGCTGTACCTCGCCCTCGGCCGGCAGGAGGAGGCGATCTCGCACTTCCGGAACGCGCTCGCGGCCGCGCCGGAATACCCCGACATCCGCGTGCGGCTGGTCGCGGCGCTGCGGGAGGCGGGGCGGCCGGAGGAGGCGATGGCCGAGGTGGAGGCGTTTCTCGCGGGGGCGCCGGGAAACGCGGCGGCCCTGATCCAGAAGGGGGTGCTCCACTACCTCGCGGGAAACCGCGGACCGGCGCGCCGGTGCTGGGAGGAGGCGCTGTACCGGGACCCGCTCAACAAGATCGTGCAGGTGTACCTGAACGCGATCGACCGGGAGTCGCCTCCCGGCTGACCCGTCCGTTCCGCGCGGGGAATCCCTTTACCACTCCGACAGCGACTCGAACGCCTTCGGGAGCCCGTCGAGGACGGAGCCGCCCGCCTGCGCCATGTCCTTTCTCCCTCCCCCGCCGCCCCCGACGTGGGCCGCGGCCTTCTTCACGATGTCGGATGCGGAGAACTTCGCGGTCAGGTCGGACGTCACGCCGGCCACGAGGTGGCACCGGTCCCCCTCCCGGGTCCCCAGCAGGAGCAGGCCGCTCCCCAGCTTCCCCTTGACCGCGTCCGCAAGCTCGCGCAGCGAGGCCGGGTCCATCGGCTCCACCTCCGCGGCCACGCGGCGGACGCCGTCCCGAAGGACGGCGGACGCGAGGATCTCTCCCACCAGGTCGCGCGAGGAACGCCTTCGCGCATCCTGGAGCGACTTCTCCAGCGCCTTGATCTGCGCGGCGAGCTTCCGGACACGGTCCGGGACTTCCGCCCCCGCGACCTTCAGCTCCCGGGCGACGCCGTGGAGCGTCTCCGCCTCCTCCCGCATCAGTCGCCACGCGGGAAGGCCGGTGACCGCCTCGATCCGCCGGACCCCGGCGGCCAGCGCCCCCTCGGAGAGGACGCGGAACAGGCCGATCTCGGCCGTGTTGCGGACGTGGGTCCCGCCGCACAGTTCCCGGCTCACCCCCTGGACCGTCACCATCCGGACGATGTCCGCGTACTTCTCTCCGAAGAAGGCCATCGCTCCCGCGGCCACCGCTTCCTCGTACGGAAGATGTTCCCAGGAGACGGGGGCGGCGGAAAATACCGCCCGGTTCACTTCTTCCTCGACCGCGGCGAGCGCCTCGGGCGAGAGCCCCTCGTAGTGGGTGAAGTCGAACCGGAGCTTGTCGGGGCCAACGTACGACCCGGCCTGCCGGATGTGGGTCCCCAGCGTCTTTCGCAGCGCGGCCTGCAGCAGGTGCGTCGCGGTGTGGTTCCCCTCCGCGGAACGCCGCTTCGCCTCGTCGACGGCCAGGGACGCCTCCTGCCCTTCCCGGACCGTCCCTTCGACGACCCGCGCCCGGTGGACGATGAGCTCGGCGGAGGGGCGGCGGGTGTCGGTGACTTCCAGCGCGAAACCGTCGCCCGAGATCCTCCCCGTGTCCCCCGCCTGCCCGCCGGACTCCCCGTAGAAGGGGGTCGCGTCGGTCACGATGTCGACCTCCTCGCCGCGGTCGGCCGACGCCACGCGGACCCCCGCGAGGAAGATCGCGACGACGCGGCATTCCGCGATCCGCCGATCGTATCCGACGAAGGAGACGGAGGCCCCGGAGCGCGACAGCTCCGCCGCCACGGCGTCCGCCGCGCCGACCTCCCCGCCCTTCCAGGACGTCCGCGACTGCGCCCGCTGCTTCGCCATCTCGGACTCGAACCCGGCCGCGTCGAGCGCGACCCCCCGTTCCCGGCACAGGTCGGCGGTGAGGTCCACCGGGAACCCGTACGTGTCGTACAACCGGAACGCGGCGTCGCCGGGGAAGACCTTCGCGCCGCCGGACGCCATCCGGGAGAACTCCTCCTCGACCAGCCGCAGCCCCGCGTCGAGCGTCTCGAGGAACCGGCGCTCCTCCTGGAACGCCACCGTGTCGATGAACGAGGCGCTGGCGGCGAGCTCCGGGTACGCGGACGAGAACTCCCCCACCACCGTCCCCGCCACCTTGTGCAGGAACGGTCCGTCGAACCCCAGCTTCTTCCCGTGCCGCAGCGCTCGCCGCATGATCCGGCGCAGGACGTACCCCCGCCCCTCGTTGGACGGCATGATCCCGTCCGCGATCAGGAACGCGGTGGCCCGCGCGTGGTCGGCGACGACCCGCATGGCCGCGTCCAGGGCGGGCGACTTCCCCGGAGCCACGCCGCAGAGACGGGAGATCCCCGCGAGGATCGGCCGGAACAGGTCCGTGTCGTAGTTGCTCTTGACGCCCTGCACCACGCCCGCGAGCCGCTCCAGTCCCATCCCGGTGTCGATGCTCGGCCTGGGCAGCGGCGCCTTCGTTCCGCCCTCGTCCTGGTTGTACTGCATGAAGACGAGGTTCCAGATCTCGAGGAAACGGTCGCAGTCGCACCCCACGGCGCAGCCGGGTTTCCCGCAGCCGACCCCTTCCCCCTGGTCGTAGAGGATCTCGGAGCACGGGCCGCACGGCCCCGTGGGCCCCATCGCCCAGAAGTTGTCCTTCTCGTCGAACCGCACGATCCGGGAGGCCGGGATCCCCATCGTCTTGTGCCACAGGTCGTACGCCTCGTCGTCCTCCCGGAAGACCGACACGGTCATCCGCCCGCCGTCGAGACCGACCTCGCGGGTGAGGAAGTCCCACCCGTAGAAGATCGCGTCCTTCTTGAAGTAGTCCCCGAACGAGAAGTTCCCGAGCATCTCGAAGAGCGTGTGGTGCCGGGCCGTGTAGCCGACGTTCTCGAGGTCGTTGTGCTTCCCGCTTACGCGGAGGCACCGCTGGGAGGTCGCCGCCCGCTTCCAGTCGGCGGACGAAAGTCCCAGGAAATATTCCTTGAACTGGACCATACCCGAGTTGGTGAACAGGAGCGTGGGGTCGTTCGCGGGAACGAGCGAGGAGCTGGGGAGCACCTTGTGTCCGTTGCGCTCGAAATAGGCGAGGAAGGCGGAGCGAAGCTGCGCACCCGTCTTGGCCATTTAATCGTCTCCTTCGGAGTTTTCGACCCAACGCAGGCCGACGGCGCGCCTGCAGGCGTGCGGGGGGAACCCCCGCCCCGCCAGGAACCGGTACGCCTTCGCGGCCCCCTCTCGCCCCGGGGGGACGCCCCGGCGGAACTTCTTCCGCAGCGCGAGCGCCGCCGACTCGGCCACCGCCTCGTCGGTGGACACCTCCCGAAGCGTCTCCGCGACGAGCTCCCGCGGGAACCGCCGGGCCGCGAGCGCGCGGGCGATCTTCGCGGGGCCGTAACGGCGCCCCTCCTGGTAGCTCCGGGCCAGCTGCATGCAGAGGGCCGGGTCGTCGAGCAGGCGAAGGTCGCGCAGCCGTTCGAGCACCGGGGGAACATCGGCCTCGGCGCACCCCTTGCCGAGGAGGCGCATCGCCACCTCCCCGGAGCTCAGGGGGCGCCGCGCGAGCATGCCGATGGCGAGCTCCAGGGGGTTCCCCGGGACCGACGCCCGCTGTTCCTTACGGCTCCTTCGGGGGACCGGCCTTGTCAAAGTCGTCCCAGGTCAGGTCCGATGTGGACGAGACGCCGCGGACCCGGAGGGCGAAGTCGTCCGCGTTGGTGGCCTGGCGCAGCGCCTCGTCGAGCGTGATGAGGTTCTCCTTGAGGAGCACCATGAGGGACTGGTCGAAGGTCTGCATCCCGTAGCTGACGAACCCCTGCTGGATCGCTTCGCGGATCTTCCGGGTCTTGTCCTTGTCCTCTACGTATTCCCGGACGCGGGCGGTGTTCAGCAGGACCTCCGCGGCGGGAACGCGCCCGGCCCCGTCCGCTCGCGGAACCAGCCGCTGCGACACGACGGCCTTCAGGACCGAGGCGAGCTGCAGCCGGATCTGCTTCTGCTGGAACGGAGGGAACGCGGCGACGATCCGGTTGATCGTCTCTCCCGCGTCCAGCGTGTGCAGCGTCGAAAGGACCAGGTGCCCGGTCTCCGCCGCCGTGATGGCGGTCTCGATCGTCTCCAGGTCCCGCATCTCGCCGACCAGGATCACGTCGGGGTCCTGCCGGAGGGCGCTTTTCAGCGCGTCGGCGAACGACGAGGTGTCGACCCCCAGCTCCCGCTGGTTGATGATGCTCTTGTTGTCGCGGAGAAGGAACTCGATCGGGTCCTCGATGGTCATGATGTGGCAGCTGCGCCGCGTGTTGATGAACTGGACCATCGCCGCGAGCGTGGTGGACTTGCCGCACCCGGTGGTCCCCGCGCAGAGGACGAGCCCCCGTTCCTCCAGGGCGATCTCCTCGAGCACCTTCGGGAGGTGCAGGTCCTCGAAGGTCCGCACCCCGACCGGGACCAGGCGCAGCACGAGGCCGATGGTCCCCCGCTGCTGGAAGACGTTCACCCGGAACCGCCCCAGCCCCTGGACGCTGTAGGCGCAGTCGAGCTCGTGGTGCCGCTCGAACCGGCTTTTCTGGTCCTCCCGGAAGATGACGGCGGTCATCGCCGTCAGGTCCTCCTGCCGCAGCGGCTCGGGGACCTTGAGCGGGACCAGCTTGCCGTTGATCCGGAAGATGGGGGGAAGCCCCACCTTGAGGTGCACGTCCGAGGCGCCGTGCTTGGCCGCGGCCCGGAGGATTTCGTTCAGCTCCAAGGCGTCACGCTCCTTCCGTCACGGGTTTCCCGGACTCCCCGATTCCCCGCTTCGCGAGGATCCTTCTCCCCAGGTCGCCGGCCATCTCCGGGTGCTCCTTGAGGAAGATCCGCGCGTTCTCCCTCCCCTGCCCGATCCGCTCCCCGCCGACAGAGTACCACGCGCCGCTTTTCTCCACGATATCGAGCTCCACCCCCAGGTCGAGGATGTCCCCCTCGCGGGAGATCCCCTCCCCGTAGAGGATGTCGAACTCCGCCTCGCGGAACGGCGGGGCGAGCTTGTTCTTCACCACCTTGACCCGCGTCCGCCCCCCGATGACGTCGTCGTCCTTCTTGATCTGGGAGATCCGGCGGATGTCCATCCGCACGGAGGCGTAGAACTTCAGGGCGTTCCCGCCGGTGGTCGTCTCGGGATTCCCGAACATCACCCCGATCTTCTGGCGGATCTGGTTGATGAAGATCACCGACGTCTGGGACTTGCTGATCGTCCCTGTGAGTTTGCGGAGCGCCTGGGACATCAGCCGCGCCTGCAGCCCCATGTGGGCGTCCCCCATCTCCCCCTCGATCTCCGCCTTGGGGACCAGCGCCGCCACGGAGTCGACCACCAGCACGTCGAGCGCCCCGCTGCGGACGAGCATCTCCGCGATCTCCAGCGCCTGCTCCCCCGTGTCCGGCTGCGAGATGAGGAGGTCCTCCGTGGAGATCCCGAGCTTCCTCGCGTACGCCAGGTCGAGCGCGTGCTCCGCGTCGACGAATCCCGCGATTCCTCCCTGCTTCTGCGCCTCGGCGATGATGTGGAGCGCCAGCGTGGTCTTCCCCGACGACTCCGGGCCGAAGATCTCGGTGACCCGTCCGCGGGGGATCCCTCCGATCCCCAGCGCCGCGTCCAGCGAGATCGCTCCGGTGGAGATGACCGCGACGTCCCGGGCGGGGAGATCCGATCCCAGCCGCATGATGGCGCCCTTGCCGTAATTCTTCTCGATCGCCGCGACGGCCATGTCGAGGGCCTTGCGGCGGTTCGCGTCCTGGCTCATGTACGGTTTCTCCTGTTCTTTTTACTTAGTGGCTCCCCCGGAGGGGAAATTCGCGGACGACGGCGTATGAAGCGCCCGCCGGGGAGAGGCGGCTTTCGAACAGCCGGAACGAGGTCACGGGCACGACGCCGAACCCTCGTCCGGCGAACGCCCGGACGAACCGTTCGCCCCACGCGGGAGGTAGCGCTCCGCGGGCGCGCCCGACCGTGATGTGCGGGTGGAACGGACGATCCTCCCGGGGGAACCCGGCCCCCGAAAGCGCGTTCTCCATATTCTGTTGCAACTCCCCGACCAATTCAAGCGGTTCACGGAAACCGGCCCAGAACACGCGGGGATTCCTCGTCCCCGGAAACGCCCCTCCCCCTTCGGCGACCAGCGAAAACGGGGGGACCGCGCCGGCGACGAAGGCAAGCGGGCCCTCCAGGGCGGGAATCGCCGCGGGCGCCCGTTCGCCCAGGAATTTCAGCGTTACGTGCAGATTCTCCCTGGGCACCCAGGACACCGGGGCGTGGCCCCCGCGCAACCCGTCCACCGCGTCGCCCACCGCATCCCGCACCCCGGCGGGCAGCCCGATCCCGACGAACAGCCTCACCCCGCGCCCTCCAGTGCGCGGGCGACCGCGGCCAGCGCCGCCCGTACGGTCGCCCGGCGGACCTCGGCCCGGTCCCCAGGGAACCGGTGCCGGTGCGAAAAGCGGCCCCCCCCGCGGGAGGCCACCGCGATCCACACCGTGCCGACCGGCTTGGCGCGGGTGCCGCCGCCGGGACCCGCCACCCCGGTCACGGCGACGGCGATGTCCGACCCGAACCGCCGGAGCGCTCCTTCCGCCATCGCCAGCGCCGTCTCGCGGCTGACCGCCCCCTTCGCGAGGAGCGTTTTCGCGGGAACTCCCAGCAGGGAGGTCTTCGAGCCGTCGTGATACGCGACGATCCCCCCGAGGAAATATTCCGATGCGCCGGGAATCCCGGTGATCGCCCCCGCGAGGAGACCCCCCGTGCACGACTCGGCGACCGCCACGCTCCTCCCCGATGCGAGGAGCATCCCGCCGATCCGTGCCGCCAGGCGAGGTGCCGCCAGGCGAGGCGTCACCCGGCCAGCCACAGGATCCCCCGGTACGCGGCCGCCGCGTACACCCCGGCGGCCAGGTCGTCCGCCACGACGTACGCCGGCCCCTCCCTCGCGTCGAACCACGCCGCCGGACCGAACTTGAACACGTCGAAGGCCCGGAACAGCAGGAAGAGCAGCAGCGCGTGACGCCACTCCCACGGGATCCCGGTGGCGGCGAGAAGCATTCCCGCGATCTCGTCGATCACCACCGAAGGCGGGTCCGGCCGCCCCGCGACCGCGATCTCCTCCCGAGCGGCGGGAATCGACACCAGGAGAACGGCGGCGAGCAGGAGGAAGTGCGCCGCACCCCACCCTCCGGTCCAGTACCAGAGTGGGAGGCAGACGAGAGTCCCGGCGGTCCCCGGCGCGACCGGGGAATACCCGGCACCGAAGCCGGTGGCGGTCGCGCGCAATCCCCGGCGCACCCACCGGTTTGCCCGAAAACGATTGACTTGAGCGGCGCCCATGACGGATATTTACTACTGTATGCCAACGATACCGCGATTTCCATCGACCGAATGACCGATCCCCCCGGACCCGCCGACGACCTGTTCCTGCAACGCGTGACGCAGGCCGTGACGGAGCTGGCCAAGGGAATGAAAACGGTCAGCTTTTACCCCGACGCCCACCCGCTTCTGATCCAGGCGATGTCGAAAATCCTCCTGCTGTTCGAGGAGATACCGGTCCCGGAGTCGGGGCTGGAGATCGGGGTCACGAGAAACGCCCTGCTCCTCAACGACACTCCGCTCCCCGGGGGCGGCGTCGTGAAGACGCTCGCGGACATCAACCGCGAGCTGTACATCCGCAGGGCGGCCCGCATCATCTTCCTCCCCGGCATGAAGGCCGAGGAAGTCGTCGCGTTCCTCAAGGTGATCACGGCGGACGTCGACCAGGTGCTCGACGCCGGAGGCCTGGAGAAGGCGCTGATGAAGGCGAAGGTCTCCCACATCTGGGCGAACCGCGTCGACTACGACCAGTTGACCGAGCTTCTCAAGATGGAGGAGCTCGAGGATCTCGAGGAGATCCCCGAAGCGCTTCTGGGCGACGAGGAAGTGCTCGTCCCGGGGAAGGAGCAGGTTCCCCCGGAGCTCGTCACGATCGACACCATCCTCGCCCGGATCGAGAAGGAGACCGACCCCGCCGCCTACCGGGAGCTCATCCTCGAGTTCTCGAATTTCCTCGCGGCGGAACGCCCGGAGCGGAGGATCGAGTACGCCACCCGGGCGATCTCCCTGTTCGTCCGCCACTTCGAGCACCCTCCCGGGGGAAACGAGGAGATCTCAAGGCTCGCGCGGATGGGGATCAAGGAGCTCGCGACCGACGATCTGATCGCGCACTACATCGGCCTGCTCCGGAAGCGGGGAACCCGTGGGCGGCGGGAGACGGAGACCGTCCTCGTCGCGCTCGAGGAGCGCTCCGTCGGCCCCCTTCTCCAGACGCTGGCCGAGGAGGAGGATCTTCTCGCGCGAAAGGCGATCGTCGAGATCGTGACGCGGATCGGCCGCGTCGCCGTGCCCGCCATCCTCGAGAATCTCTCCGATTCCCGGTGGTACATGGTCCGGAACATGATCACGGTGCTGGGCAGCCTCGGCATGCCGGACCTGGCCCCCCACGTGGCGTCGACCCTTTCCCACCCCGACCTCCGCGTGAAGAAGGAGGCGATCAAGGCGCTCTCCAAGATCCCGCACCCCTCCGCCGTGACCTCCCTGTGCGAACTCTGCTTCTTCCCGGAGGAGACGGTGGCCCTGACCGCCACGGCCGCGCTCGCCTCGAAGAGGGAGTCGGAGGCGGTCGTGGCGCTCTTCCGCCGGGCGGCCATGAAGAAGTTCCTCTACCCCAACTACCGGCTCGCCCACGAGGCGATCGACTCCCTCCGTTCCATCGGCACCGGGGACGCGGTCACGGCGCTCGAGCAGATCCTTTCGCTCAACGCGATCTTCCGGACGGAAAAATTCCGGGCGATGAAATCCCACGCCCTGAGGAGCATCTCAAAGATCAAGGGGGAGCATTCCAGGGAGGCGGTCGAACGGGCGCTCCGGTCCCCCGACCGGCACCTGAGATCCGAGGCGGAACGGGCGTTGAAGCGGCTGGAGAGCTGAACGCCCCGGGGGGAGAGCCATGACGGACCGGAAGCAGCTGGAAAACGCGATCGCCGGGATCGTGCGCCTCCTCGGAGCCTCGCTCAAGAACCGCGGACTCTACCCCGCCACCCATCCGCTGGTCCGCACCCCCGTGGAGAAGTGCCTCGCGCAGCTGAAGCCCCTGTTCTCGGACCGGGCGGAGCTGGCGTTGACCGTATCCGACGGGACCCTCGTGCTCGAGGGCGTTCCGATCTTCCAGCTCACGTCGTCGCTCGAGCTCTTCATGGCGCGGCTCGCCGGAATCGGCATCCCGTCCGTCATCTTCGAGAGGGGAGTCTCCGTCGAGGACGTGGAATACTTCGTCCGGTTCCTTCACGAGACGAAGGAGCAGGGGCTCTCCGTCACCGCGATCATGGAGCGCCTCTCCCGCGCCGGGGTGACGCACATCCGGGTGACCGGCGCGGAGGAGGACAAGGACGATTTCTCCCTCGCCCGCGAGATCTACGGGAACGCGATCGACGTCGTCGTCCAGGCGCTGAAGGACGTGCGCAGCGGGAAGATACCGAACGGGGCCGAGTCCGACCGGGCGGTTCGCGACATGGACGGCATGCTCTCGCGGAACCGGGACGCGATGCTCGCCCTCACGCTGATCAAGAACTTCGACGAATACACCTACAACCACTCGGTCAACGTCTCGATCCTGTCGCTCGCCGTGGCCGAGAGCCTGAACCTGCCGGAGCCGGACCGGGTGAGCGTCGGCGTCGCGGGGCTGCTCCACGACGTGGGGAAGACCCAGCTGGCGCTCGATCTGATCCGGAAGCCCGGCACCCTGACCGTGGACGAGTTCGAGGAGATCAAGAAACACCCGGAGGAGGGGTTCGCCATCCTGGGGAAGATGACGAACATCCAGGATGGAACCCGCAGCATGGTGCGGGAACACCACATGCGGTACGACCGGACCGGCTACCCGAGGCCGGAGCCCGAGTACCGGTTGAACCCGCACTCCCAGGTGATCGCGGTGGCCGACTGCTTCGACGCCCTGACGACGATGCGTTCGTACCAGAAGGCCCGTACGCCGGTCCAGGCCCTCGAGGTCATGCGGAAGCTCGCGGGGAAATCGCTCGACCCGGACCTCGTGCACCTCATGGAGCAGTCCCTGGGATTGTACCCGGTCGGCACGATGGTGCGGCTCAGCACGATGGAAATCGGGATCGTGACCGGCAACGCCGCGGGGGGCGTCGGGGTTCCGAAGATCGCGATCCTCTACGACCGCGCCGGGAACCCGCTGCCCGCCCCGCAACCGGCGGATCTTTCGGACGGCGGCCCGGACGGGAAGGCCCGCCGGGTCATTCTCGGAACGGTCAACCCGCTCCTCCACCCGTCCTTGTCGCTCGAAGGGATCCTGGCCACGGCGATGGCATAGGAAAAACCGCTACGGGCGGGACGACGTCCAGTTTCCCAGCGCGCCCGCGACCGCGGCCCGGACCATCTCGTTTCCGTCCGCGGCCCGCGACAGGATCTTCTCCCAGCCGCCCGCCTCCGTGAGACGCGAGAACGCCGCGACCGCCTTGGCGCGAACTTCGGCGTCCGGGTGGTCCAGGAACTTCTCCACCTGGGGCGCCAGCTCCTTCCGGCCCGATGCGCCCAGCGTCTCGACGATGTTGGCGAGCACGATCCCCCGCTCCTTCGGCAGTCTCTCCCACAGGGACCGGAGGACGGGAGGGGACGGGAACAGGGAGAGCGTGCGGGCGGCCGCGCCCCGGACCTGCTCCGAACCGTCGGATAGCGCCTGCAGCAGGAGCGATACCCCTTCCGCCCCCCCGATCTCCCCGGCGAAGTAGACGATGCGGATCTTCTCCTCCGGGGTCCCGGTCCGCAGCCGCTCCCGGTGCGCCTCGACCGATCGCTTCGCCCGGGTCCGGTCCATCGCGTCGGACGCCGCCTCCCGCACCGCTGGGGACGGGTCCGACAGCAACGCCTTCAACGCCTCCTCGATCCGGTCGATCATGGCCGCCATCCCCGCCTTCCTGGTATCTCCGCCGCCGCGGGCACCGCCGTCGTCCCCTTCGCGCTCCGCACTCCGTCCAGGATCGCCGCCTCGAGGGCGCGTCCCCCGAGGGCCGCCGTCTGAAGGACGTTCCCCCGCTTCCCCGAGAGGCCCGTGGCGACCGCCACGACGATGTCCCCGTCCATCGGGGTGTGGACGGGGCGGATCGCGCGGCAGAGCGCCGCGTGCGACATCCGCGCCACGCTCCGGAGCTCCTCGCGGGAGAGCGCGTCCCCGGTGGCAACGACCGCGAGGGTGGTGTTCTCCGAGGAGAACGGCTCCCTGCGGAACCCCGAACGGAACAACGCATCCGTGTCCGCCGGCGCTTCCGCGCCCTCGGCCCTCGCCCCGGCCACCCACTCCCCCGTCGCGGAATCGATCACGTCGCCGAAAGCGTTCACCACCGCGCACGCGCCGACCACCGTTTCGCCGCCCGATTCCGACGCGGTCCCGAAACCGCCCTTCATCGCCCTGCGGATGCCGAGCGCCTTCCCGACGGTCGCCCCCGCTCCCGCTCCCACCGACCCTCGCCGGGGGGGGAGGGAGGACGCGTTCCGGATCGCCTCGTACCCCATGCGGGCGTCCGGCCGGAAAGAGGCGTCCCCGTAACCCAGGTCGTAGAGGATCGCCGTCGGGACGATCGGGACCATCCCGCCGGGAGTCGGGAACCCGACGTACCGCTCCTCGAGATACCGCACGACTCCGGAAGCCGCGTCCAGCCCGAAGGCGCTTCCGCCCGAGAAAACGACCGCGTCGATCTTCCGTGCCGGGTGGGTCCGGAGCAGCGAGTCCATCTGCCGGGTGCCCGCGGCCTCGCCGCGGATGTCCGCCCCTCCCGCCGCGCCTTCCGGAAAGAGGAGGACCGTCACCCCCGACCCGCGGACGGCGTCGTGCGCATGCCCAACGAGAACCCCTGCTACGTCGGTGATCGCCCCGGCCATCCACCCTCCGTCGTCCGCTATAGTCTTACCGGAGGGTGAAAGGTTCGTCAATCCGCCCGGTTGACGGTTGCGCCGCCCGGAACGTACACTCCACGAGAGGGAAACCGGAGGGAAGCTTGGCGGATGCACCGCTCTACGGTAGGGTTCTCGGGCTCGATTACGGAAGCCGCCGCATCGGTGTCGCGGTGTCCGATCCGCTCGGGTGGACCGCCCAGCCGCTCCCGGCGATCGCCCGGGAGGGCGACCGGAAGGACATCGCCGCGATCGGACGCCTCGCCGGGGACCTCGGTGCGGGCTCCGTGGTGCTCGGCCTCCCGCTGCTCATGAACGGGGACGAGGGGCCCGCGGCCGCCCGCGCGCGGGCGTTCGGGGCGGGAATCGAAGCGGATCTCTCCCTTCCGGTGACGATGTGGGACGAGCGGCTGACCTCCGCGCAGTCGGAGCGCCACCTCATCGACTCCGGGGTCCGGAGGGGCCGCCGCAGGGAGATCCGGGACAGCCTCTCCGCGATGTTCCTCCTCCAGAGCTTCCTGGACCTGCGGAACCGCAAATGACCCCCTCCGGAACTCGATGGCCCCGCCGCCGGCCGGCGCGCGCGGCGGCCGCCGCTGCCGCCGTGGCCCTGCTCCTTTCCGCCTTCATCCTGCTCGACACGCCGCCCGCGGAGAACTGGACGGAAAGGGTGGTGGTCGTCGCCAGGGGGAGCCACCTCGCCGACGTCGTCTCCGCGCTGCGGAAGGGTGGAGTGCTCCCCCACCCGCTGGCATTCCGCGCCCTCGCCTTCCTGACCCGCACCGACCGCCGGCTCCAGTACGGAGAGTACTCCTTCCCCACCCCTCCGTCGGCCTACGAGGTGTGGGACCGGATCCACCGGGGGGACGCGAAAACGTACAAGGTGACGGTCCCGCCGGGGGCGAACCTCTACGACGTCGCCGCCCTGGTCGCGGAGAAGACGCTGGCGGGCCCGGAGGCGTTCCTTTCGGCCGCCACTTCCCCGGCCGTGATCGAACGGCTGGCGATCCCGGGGGACAGCGTCGAGGGGTACCTGTATCCGGAAACGTACATCTTCCGGAAACCGGTCGCCCCCGAGGAGATCGTGGAGGAGATGGTCGGGAAGTTCCGCGAGAAATTCGCGCGGGAGCTGGCCCGGAAGGCGAAGGACACGGAACTCTCGCTGCACGAGGTCGTGACGATCGCCTCGATCATCGAGAAGGAGACCGGGGTCGACGAGGAGAGGCCGCTCGTTTCGGCGGTGATCCGCCGCCGGCTGGCCCTGGGGATGCCGCTGCAGATGGACCCGACCGTGATCTATGGAGTGAAGCGTTTCGACGGGACGGTGACGCGGAAGGACCTGCGGACGCCCGGTCCCTATAACACCTACCTGCGGCGGGGATTGCCGCCGGGGCCGATCGCGAACCCGGGATTGAATTCCCTGGCCGCCGCCCTCGAGCCGGCGAAAACGGAGTACCTGTACTTCGTGTCGCGCAACGACGGGTCCCACGCCTTTTCGAAGACCCTGCCGGAACACAACCGGGCGGTCGAACGGCTGCGGCGCGCCCTCCGGGAGGAGGAGGAGGAAGGCTGACCCCGGGGCTACTCCTCGACCTCGCCCATCGGGACCTTCTTGATCCCCTCTTCCGGCTCCTCGCGGGTGTACTTCTCCTCCCGCTCCGTCTTCTCCTGGCACTCGACGCAATATTTCGCGAACGGGAGGACCTTCAGTCGCGGCCGGGGGATCTTCACGCCGCACTCCTCGCACTGGCCGTACGTGTTCTCCTCGATCCGGTCGAGCGCGTCGTCGATCTGGAGCAGCTTCCGCTTCTCCCGGTCGGTCAGGATCATGTCCAGCTCGCGGGTCCTCTCCTCGGAAACCGAATCGAGGATGTCGCCGATGTCCTGCGCCCCCGCCTCGGTGGTCGCCTTCGAGCGGCGAGCGATCTCCTGGACCAGTTCCGCGCGCATCTTGAGAAGCATGTCCTTGATCGTCTTCATCGGGGCCCGCCTCGGTCGGGAAATAAAATTGCATTAGTATAACCGGGGCCGACCCCGTGTCAATCGGTTTCGGGACGCGCCGCCCGGGCGGTGAGGTCCCACTCCCTCGCGCGGGTCACGCGGGCGCGGCAGATGTCCCCCGGCGACCCCGCGAATCCGCGGAGAAGCACCGAGCCGTCGACCTCCGGCGCCTGGCCCCGGTGCCGCCCGGTCGCCCGGCCCCGCGGCGCCGTCTTCTCCACGAGGACATCGAGGGTCTCCCCGACGAGCGCCGCGTTTCGCGCCGCCAGGATGTCCGCCTGGGCGTCCCGCACGCGCCGCGCCCGTTCCTCCTTCAACGGTTCCGGCACCTGCGACGGCATCGCGTACGCCGGGGTCCCTTCCTCGCGCGAGTACGGGAACACGCCGAGGTAGTCCCAGCGGCTGTCGTGGACGAACCGCAGCAGCCGGTCGAACGCCGACCTCGTCTCCCCGGGAAATCCGACGATCAGCGAGGTCCGCAGGAACACGCCCGGAATGCCGGCGCGCACCCGCTCCAGCATCCGGAGGACGTCGGACGGACCGTACCGCCTGCCCATCCGCCGCAGGATCGCCGCGTCGATGTGCTGCACCGGGATGTCCAGGTAGCGGCACACCTTCTCCTCGGAGCGGAGCAGTTCGACGATCCCTTCGTCGACCCCGCCGGGATGAAGATACAGGAGGCGGATCCACCGGACGCCCCGCACGCGGCACAGGGCCCGCACCAGCGAAACCAGCCCTCCCTTCTCCCCCCGGTCCCGCCCGTAGGCGGTGATGTCCTGCCCGACGAGGTTCAGCTCCTTCGCCCCGCGGCGCACGAGCGCCCGCGCCTCCGCCAGCAGCGACTCCCGGTCCCGGCTCCGCAGGGGGCCCCGGATGTCCGGTATGGAGCAGTAGGAGCACCGGTTGTCGCACCCCTCGAGGATCTTGAGGAAGGCGGCGCCCCCGGAGACGTCGGCCGCCCGGTGGCGGTACGCCTCCTCGGACAGCGCCCCGTCGCCCACGAGGGAGCGCGGGACCGGGGCCGCCGCGCCGTCCCGGGCAAGCAACTTCGCGAGCAGCCCCGGCAGGTCCGGGATGTCGCCCGGACCGAGAAAAAGGTCGACCTCGGGAAGCAGCTCCGGCAGTTCGTCCCGGTACCGCCGCGTCATGCATCCCGCCACCACGAGCCGCCGGATCCGCCCCCGCCGCTTCTCGTCCGCGAGGGAGAGGATCTCCGCGATCGACTCCTCCTTGGCGGCGCGGATGAACCCGCACGTGTTCAGGACCGCCGCGTCGGCGCGACCGCCCTTGACGACGGAAAATCCCCCCTCCGCGAGAAGCCCCGCCATCACCTCGGCGTCCACGGCGTTCTTCCCGCACCCGAGCGTCCGGATGCGGACGGTGCCCGTCGCCTTTCCCCTCCCAGCCCGCATTTCTCACCAGCGTCCGTAGCGAGGCGGTGGAGACGGGTTTGGATGCAAGGCGCGCGACGTGAGGGCGACGAAGGCGTAGTTGACACTACGTCGAGGAGATCGAACGAGCGCCCCACTCCCGTACAAAGTGAGCTCCCTGGGGTACCCCGAACGCGGGAAGAGGGGCACAACGCAGCAGACGAGCCCGTATCCGCCGCCGCAGTAGGAGGCTGGTGAGAAATGCGGGCTAGGGGTCACCCGTCCACCACCGGGAGTCCGGCCGGGTTGCGGAAGCGGAACAGGTCGGCGGGAAGGGCGGGATCGAGCCGGGTTTCCGTCAGGTAGAGGTGGTTCTCGCCGCCGAGCCGGTCGTAGAGGTGCACTTCGCGCACGAGGGCGTCCTTCGTCCCGACGACCAGGTCGACCCGGCGAACCTCCGGCGCGCCGTCGCCGCGCGGCAGGAGCCGCAGGACCGTCTCCTCCCCCCCCTTGCGGGTGGAGGCGGCTTCCACGCGGAACATCGACGCGATCTCCCCCTTGCCGAACAGGAGAAGCAGCGGGATCTTCCCGCCGAGCGCCTTCTCGTCCATCTTCCGGCGGATCACCTGCGGGGAGTCCGCGGGGCGGAACCAGAAGCTCTCGCCGTCCGCGAGGAACAGCTGCGCCTCGGGCGCCTGGTAGTCCCACCGCATCTTCAGCGGGCGGCCGAAATAGAGCACCCCCGACGCCTTCCGGACGATCCCCAGGTTCTGGAGAGGGATTTCCTGGCGGAACCGCGCCGAGAAGGTGCGCGCCGACGCGTACCGGTCGCCCACCCTCCGCAGCACCGCGTCCCCCGCCCCCTCCGTCCCCGCGGCGGCGGCCGGAACGGACGACAGGAGGAACAGCGCGATCGCAAGCCGGACCGGCCGCATTCGAATCACTCCTCCTTGCGCGTGACGTACACTTCGCGCTGCTTCCCGCCCTCGGCGGGGCCGACGATCCCCTGGCGCTCCATCTCCTCCACGATCCTCGCGGCGCGGTTGAACCCGATCTTCAGGCGGCGCTGGAGGAAGGATACGGAGGCGCGGCCCGCCCGGACGACCTCCTCCACCGCGGCGTCGAACATCTCGTCGCGCGACGGATCCGCCTCCTCCGTCGACGGAGGCGCCGTGATCGCGGTGTCGTAGGCCGGCGGCCCCTGCCCTCTCAGGTGCTCCGTGACGCGCTGGATCTCCCCCTCGCTGACGTAGGGGCCGTGGACCCGGACGATCCCGCCCACCCCGGGCTGGAGGAACAGCATGTCGCCGAACCCGAGGAGCGTCTCGGCCCCGCCCTGGTCGAGGATGGTCCGCGAGTCGACCTGCGAGGTCACCTTGAAGGAGACGCGGGACGGGAAGTTCGCCTTGATGACGCCGGTCAGGACGTCCACCGAAGGACGCTGCGTGGCGAAGACGAGGTGGATGCCGGCCGCGCGCGCCATCTGGGTGAGCTGGGTGATCGAGTCCTCCACCTCCCGCCGCGACGAGCTGGTCATCATGAGGTCCGCGAGTTCGTCGATGACGATCACGATGTACGGGATCCTCGCCAGGTCGTCGCTCTCCCCGGCCGCCTTCGCCCGTCCTCCCTGCCGCTGCCGCTTCTCCACGAACTGGTTGAACGCGTCGATGTGGCGGACGCCGTTCTCCATCATGAGCTGGTACCGCCCCCGCATCTCCCCGACCGCCCACTTGAGGACCTGTCCCGCGTCGCGCGGCTGGGTGACCACCGGGTGGTACAGGTGCGGGATCCCCTCGTACAGGGACAGCTCCAGCATCTTCGGGTCCAC
>JACRNP010000059.1 GCA_016234845.1 Deltaproteobacteria bacterium
GTGGCGGGGCGCGTGATCGCCTATTCGGGAGACACCGAATGGACACCGGCTCTCGTCGAGGCGGCGCGCGGCGCGGACCTTTTCGTATGCGAAGCGTACTTCTTCGACCGGAAGGTGAAGGGGCATCTCGACTATGCGACCTTCCGTTCCCGTCGCGGCGACTTCTCCTGCGGGTGCGTCGTGCTCACCCACATGAGCGGGGACATGCTGGCAAGATCCCATGAGACCGCGGACATCCCGGCGGCCGACGGCCTGCTGGTTTCTCTATAAGCAACCGCGACAATCGTCGCTTTCCGGAAGGAGCGGGGAATGCAGGGGACGCAAGGGAGCCGGAACGCCGTCGTTTTCGGGCTGGCATACCTCCTGTCGGCGTTCGGGTACGAGTTCATGGTGTTCGTCATGACCGTGCACATCTACGACCTGACCGGCAGCGCCATGAACGTCGGCCTGTTCACCGGGCTGACGTTCCTGCCGAGGCTGTTCTCCCCATACTACGGCTCCCTCTCGGACCGGTACCCGCGGGGGCGGGTCTTCTGCGTCGCGGCGATGGGGATCGCGGTCGGCGTCTTCCTGGTCGCCGAAAGCAGGGGGATCGCGTGGACCTACACGATCTGGTTCTTCATCTCGATCCTGCTGATGACCATCATGAACGTGCGTCCCGCGATCATGTCGGAGATCCTCCCCGGGGACAACTACCTGCACGGGAACGCCATCATGCTCGTTTCGTTGAACGCGGCCAGGCTGGCGGCCCCGGTCATCGGGGGGGTGGTCGCCTTGAAGTGGAACATCGCGCTGCTTCTCCACCTGACGGCCGTGGTGTACGTCGCCGCGGCGATCCTGGGGCTTGCCACCCGGGTGGCGCCGCCGGCTCCGGGGGCCACGCGGTCCGCGGGCGCCGTCTTCGCCCACGTGTGCGAAGGCGCGCGATACATCATGGCGAATCGCGACCTCCGGCACCTCGGGACGGTCGCGTTCCTGTGGCGGCTGTTCCTCGGCTGCCAGCTCCCGCTGTTCGTTGTGTACGTGAAGCAGTTCCTGGGGAGGGGGAGCGACGGATACGGGATCTTCATGACCATGGCCGGCGCGGGCAGCATCCTGGGCAGCGTCCTCGGGCCGCGTCTCGCGGCGGTGTTCGACCGGAGGAAGCTGATCCTGTGGGGGCTCGCGGCGCACTACGTCCTCTTCGCGTGCCTGGGACTCACCCGCTCCTTCACGGCCGCGGTCGCGCTGGCCACGATCAGCTTCGCCTGTTTCTACGCGACGATCGTCTCCACGCATTCGCTTCGGGACCAGGCGACGCCGATCGAATACCGCGGCCGGGTCTACGGTTCCATCACCGGGATCCTCACTCCGGCCGCGCTGGTCTCGTTCCTGGTCGGAAGCAGCCTGGCGGGCTTCTTCGGCGTGGAGAAGGTCCTGGTCGGGGCGGGAGGATTGGCGCTTGCGAGCCTGGTCGTCTTGCAGGTGAAACAGGAATTTCCGGTGGAGGGTTGACATGAGCGTTGCCGCGTGGCGCACGAAGGGTCTGCAAAGGAGGATGTCAAGCGCATGGCACGGATCGGAATTCTGAGTTGTTCCAATGCGACTCGGGAGCTCGGGTGCTCCCTGGTCGTGTGCCTGGCGGATCTCAGGGCGCGCAAGGGGGCGTTCGCGGCCTACCCGAAGGATGAAAAGCTCACCCTGGTCGGCATCATCGACTGCCCCGGGTGCCCGACCCTGACGGGACCGGACAAACTGCTCGGCCGGATCAGGGGTCTCACGGAATTCGACGTGGACGTCATTCACATGTCGTTCTGCATGAAGGCGCTGTGCCCCTTCGCCGGAAAGTACGAATCGGCGCTCAACGAGGCGTTTCCCGGGGTTCGTGTCGTCCCGGGAACGCACGCGGAGCACCAGACTCCGGAGGAGTACCGGCAAAGGATCCGGAAGCTGTTCAACCAGGAAAAGAGGAGCATGGTGGACGTCATCCTGAAAAGGGACGGCGGCTGACAAGTTCGACTTGACAGCGATTCGGCGTGTTCAATAAAATAAGACCGGTCGGTATCCTA
>JACRNP010000060.1 GCA_016234845.1 Deltaproteobacteria bacterium
CGCCGCTCGAGCGGCAGGTCGACACGCTAGGGCGCCGGGTCCTCGGCCTGGCGCTCGGGATCTGCGCCGTGGTGGGGGTGGTCGGCGTCCTGCACGGCCAGTCGATCGGGTCCATGATCGAGACGGCGATCAGCCTGGCGGACCAGGGCAGGGACGTGACGCTCGTCCGCGAGGAGGACAACATCTCCGTCTGGGAACTCGGACTGATCAAGGCGATGCCGATCCTCACGGGGATGCTGCAGGAAAAAAACATAAAGCCGCTCTTCCTGACGAAGGTGCGGAACATCGAGAAGAACGGAGTGACCGTCGTGGACGCGGCAGGGAAATCGACCTTCGTCGAGGCGGACACGGTGGTGCTATCGAGAGGGCGGTCGTCGAACCGGAAGCTGGCGGCGGAACTGCAGGAAAGGTTCGATGAAGTGCACGAAATCGGAGACTGTGTCACTCCGCACGGCGTGGCGGACGCGGTGTATGGGGGAAGAGTCATCGGAGCCAGCATATAGATCGGAAGGCTCTGTCACGATCATCGAGGAGACGTCCACATGCCTGCCGTAGTGAATAGGGACATTTGTAACGCATGCGTTGGGTATAAAAAACAGGAATGCATCTTCAACTGCCCGTACGATGCCATCGCTTTGCTCGACTGGAAGGCATTCGTCGATACGAACCGGTGCGACGACTGCAGGATCTGCGTCGAAATGTGCCCCATCGGGGCCATCGTGCTGGAATAACCGATCCGCGTTCGACGTAGGGGCTACTTCACCGCCCCCATCGTGAAGCCGGCGACGAACCGGTCGAGGAAGAAGGTGTAGACCACCGCCACCGGGACGCTGGCGATCAGCGCTCCGGCCATGAGCGGCCCCCACTGGAAGACGTCGCCCCGCACCAGCTCCGTCGGCACCCCGATCGACACGGTCTTCTTCGCCGACACCGAGATGAAGGTGAGGGCGTAGATGAACTCGTGCATCGAGAGCGTGAAGGAGAACACCACCACCGTCAGCACCCCCGAGATCGCCAGCGGGAGGACGACCCTCGACATCGCCCCGAACCGGCTCAGGCCGTCGATCATCGCCTGCTCCTCGATGTCCTTCGGGATGGTCTTGAAGAACCCCATCAGGAGCCAGGTACAGAACGGGATCGTGAAGGTCGGGTAGACGAGGATCAGCGACCAGAGCGACTCCTGCAGCCCGAAGAACGACGCGAAGCGGGACAGCGGGATGAACAGGATCGTGGGCGGGACGAGGTACGTGAGGAAGATCCCGATCCCCAGCGTTTCCCCCCAGCCCCGGGCCCAGCGCGCGAGGGCGTACGCCGCGGGCACGGCGGTGGCCAGGGTGATGGCGACCACGGCGAACCCCACCACCACGGTGTTCAGCAGGTACCCGACGAAGTGGGTCTCGAAGAAGAGCAGCCTCAGGTGGTCGAGCGTGGGCGGCTCGTTGAACAGGAACGGGTTGTTCAGCGGGCTGAACAGGTCGTGGTCCCGCTTGAACGTCGCGATGACCATCCAGTAGAAGGGGAATGCGCTGAAGAAGGCGAACGTCCCCAGCAGCGTGTAGAGCCCCCCGCGCCGCGCGAGTTTCCCCAGGTGCGCCATCAGACCACCTCCGTCCGTCTCGCCATCCGCAGGATCAGGACGGCGGCGACCGCCAGCACGGGGAACATGAACAGGGAGATGGCCGCGCCCTGGGCCAGGTCCCCGGCCTCGATCCCCTTGAAGAACGTCCAGGAGGAGAGCACCTGCGTCATGTGCACCGGACCGCCCCGCGTGAGGACGTACACCACGACCAGGTCGGTGAACGTGAACACCACGCCGAAGAGGAAGGCGATGCTGACGATCGGCAGCGTGAGCGGGATCGTGATCATCAGCGTGCGCCGCCACGGGGAGGCGCCGTCGACCTCGGCGGCCTCGATCAGGTCCTTCGGAATCGAGCTCAAGCCCCCCAGCTGGATCACCGTGGCCAGCGGGAGGATCCGCCAGACGTTCACGAGGATGACCGACGCCATCGAGAGGCCGGGGACGCCGAGCCAGTAGAGGTTCGTCTGGTTCCCCAGGAGGGCGGTGGCGGTCCCGAGCGCCCCAAGGTAGCGCAGCACCCAGTCGATGGGGCTGAAGATCGAGTCGAACATCCAGAGCCAGCCGATCGTCCCCAGGGAGATCGGGGCGGTCCACGGGAGCATGATGAGGAACCGGACGATCCATTTCCCCCGGAACGATTTGAGGAGGGCGTTGGCCAGCACCCGGGACAGGACGATCACGATCGACTGGGAGAGGAGCGTGAACACGAAGGTGTTCCGCAGGGCGAGCCGGAACACCGGGTCCGCGAGGGCCGCCTGGAAATTCTGCAGTCCGACGATGCGCAGCCCCGGATCGCCGGTGGTCGCGTCGCTCAAGGAGTACAGGATCGCGAGGACGAAGGGGGCGCCGATCATCGCCACGATGAACACGACCGCGGGGGCGATCATCAGCTTCGCCAGCGCTCCCTCGTCGTCGAGGATCCCGCCGCGGCCGGCGGCGGGGGGCGCGGGATGCGCGGGGGCGGTCACTGCGCGCCGCCGGTGCGGGCCAGCCCGCTCTTCCGGTCGAACCGCCGCAGGTCCCTTGTGGCCACGGCGAACGGGTACGTCTTCCCCGCCTCGAGCGGGAGGGTGAGGGATCCGGGAAGGCGGGAGACGACGTGGCGCGCGTGCGATTTCTCCCCGACGTTCCCGTACACGAGCCGCTCCGCGCCGAGGTATTCGAGGTACGTCACCTCGAACGGGAAGGTGATCACCCCTTCCGACCCTTCGACCGCGTCGGCGGGAAGGAACGTTTCCGGCCGGAATCCCAGCAGAACGTCCTCCTGCTCAAGGAGGTTCATCGGGGGGGACCCGACGAACGTCGCGACGAAGGTGTCCGCGGGCCACTGGTAGATCTCGAGGGGGGTTCCGACCTGCCGGACCTTCCCCTGGCTCATCACGACGATCCGGTCTCCCAGCCCCATCGCTTCGACCTGGTCGTGGGTGACGTAGATCGTGGTGACGCCGACACGCCGCTGGAACTGCCGCAGCTCCTCGCGCGCGGACGTGCGCAGGAGCGCGTCGAGGTTGGAGAGCGGCTCGTCGAGCAGGAAGACGCTCGGCTCCCGCACCATGGCGCGCGCCAGCGCCACGCGCTGCCGCTCCCCGCCCGACAGCTGGCGCGGCTTCCGGTCGAGGAGTTTCCCGATCTTGAACATCCCCGCCGCCCACTCGACTTTTTTGCGGACCGTCTCCTCGTCGACCCCGCGGGCCCGGAGGGGGAAGGCGATGTTCCTGTAGACCGTCATGTGGGGATAGAGGGCGTAGCTCTGGAACACCATGGCGATGTTCCGCAGCCGGGGCGGCAGGTCCGTCACCACCGTCCCGTCGATGACGAGTTCCCCCGCGGTCGGGGTCTCGATCCCGGCGATCATGCGGAGCAGGGTGGTCTTGCCGCATCCGGAGGGGCCCAGCAGGACGAGGAACTCCCCTTCGTTGGTCGCCAGGTCGACGTTGTCGACGGCACGGACTTCACCGAACAGCTTCGATATCGAACGGATCTCGACGCGCCCCATGTTCGTGCTGCCTTCCTGGCCTGGATGTAAGGATTGCGCCCGGGGAGCGCAGCGATCCGCCCCCCGGGCCGGAAACCGGGCCTAGCTTTTTCCGCCCACCAGCTTCTTCTTGCGCCACTTGGCGAAGATGGTCTTCGTCAGCAGCTCGGCCTGCTCGACCGCCGTTTCCGCCTTCATGCCGCGGGCGGCGTTGGCCAGCATGTTGGGCAGGACGAACGTCGCGAACACCTCGCCCTCGGCCGGGTTTGCGGGTCCGGGGTGCCCGACGTTGGTGCTCCACTTCTCGGCGTCCTTCAGGACCGCCAGCTTTCCCTTCTCCTCGCCGGGGAGGGCGAACGGGTCGTCCGTGAACCAGGTGTTGTGGAGGTCCCGCAGCCTCTTCGCGCCCGGCACCGCGGCGTACCCGCGGTTTCCGGCGGGGATCGGGGCGTCGAAGAACGCGGGGGAGTTGTACAGCTCGCTGTAGTACATCGCCTGGTCGTAGTTGCCGACGAGGTGGAGCAGGAACTTCTTGGCGTTCTCGATGTTCTTCGCCTTCTGGGGGACCAGGTAGCTGTAGATCACGTGCTCGCAGCTGTACCCGGTTCCGCGGGGCCCCTTGAGGGCGGGGGTGAAGTAGATGTCCTTGGCGATCTCCGGGACTTCCTTCTGCGCGGAGCGGTACGCCGAGATGGAGTTCAGGATGTAGGAGGCGCGGCCGGCGATCAGCGCCTGGTTGTTGGACACCGCGGTCCAGGCGAATACCTCGGGGACCATCGACTCCTTGAACAGCCGGGCCATGTAGGCGGTCGCCTCCACGGTCTTCGGGTTGTTCAGGATCACGTTCTCCTTCGCGTCCTGGATGGCGGTGTCGTAGGACCACAGGAGCGCCCGGGCCGCCATGTTCGAGTCGAGCTCCTGCGACAGGCCGATCCCGAGCTGGATCCCCTGCTCCTTCTTGATCTTCCCCCCGTAGGTGATGAGGTCCTCCCACACTTCGGGGCCCTTCCCCTTCCCCGCCTTCTCCCACAGGCTCTTCCGGTAGGAGCCGGGGTCGATCGTCCAGCCGGGGCAGAAGCAGTAGAACTTCTTCGTGTTCGGGTTGTAGGAGCTCCTGCGGCAGAGCGGGTGCTGCTTGCCGTACTTCTTCTCCGCCTCCTTCACCACGTCACCGAGGTCGAGGACGCTCGGCTCGAACTGGGACGGGGGAGCGATCCACTCGATCAGGTCGTGCCCCTGCCCCGCGGAGATCTCCGCCGCGGTGCGGGAGGGGATCTCCGCCAGCCCGATGTGGTCCACCGTGACGTTGATCCCGTTGGCCTCGCCCCACTTCTTCGCGAAGCTGTCGTACCACTCCTTGTCGAACCGGGGAACGAAGTGCGACCAGACGAGGATCTTCAGATCCTTCGTCGCCCCGTGCGCGTACCTCGGGATGAAGATCGTGGGGGCGACCCCCGCCGCGACCACGCCCACACCTGCGGCCTTCACGAATTCGCGCCGCGTGATCAAACCGCGTTTCGCCATCTCCTCCTCCTTCCCCGGCATGCGGTCGGCCGCCCGCCGGACTTCAGGTTGTACCGCTTGTGCCGCCGTGAACGTTGCCGCCCCGTATCGGAATTCGCGAGAAAAGCGGGCGTTTTCCGCTGGTGGAAATTCGTGCGGTCGGATGCATTACACCATCTGGCGGTTGCACGGTCAAGGCGGGTGCGGCGACCCGCCAAACGGGTTTATAATCGTGTCCGGCGCGGGAACCGACCCGGCGATCCGTCGGCGCGCCGCGGAGGTTCGATGCGGATCCGGCACAAGGGAAAGAGCCCCGTACTCCCCCCGTCCGTCTTCGTCGCGGACGGGGCGAGGATCATCGGCGACGTGGAGATCGGGGAACAGTCGAGCGTCTGGTTCAACGCGGTGATCCGGGGGGACATCCTCCCGATCCGGATCGGGAGGCGCACCAACATCCAGGACGGCTGCGTCCTGCACACCAAGGACGGATTCCCCCTGACGATCGGGGACGAGGTGACGTTCGGCCACTCCGTCACGGCCCACGGGTGCGCGATCGGGGACCTGTGCCTGCTCGGGATCGGGTGCGTGGTCCTCGACGGCGCGGTGGTCGGGCGGGGGAGCGTAATCGGCTCCGGCGCGGTCGTCCCTCCGGGGACCGTCGTTCCTCCGAACACGCTGGTGATGGGCGTCCCGGGGAAGTTGGCGAAGGATCTCGGTCCGGGGTCCGCGGAGAGGAACCGGGCGTTTTCCGACAGCTACGTGAAATACGCGCTTTCGTACCTGGAAAAGGAGGAGTGATGGACAGGGTGGAGGAGATCTTCCGCGGGGACCGGCTCATCCAGGATTTCGGGATGAAGCTGGTCGAGGGGCGGGAGGGGTACGCGAAGGTGTCGGTCGTCGTGGAGGACCGGTTCCTGAACGCGCACTCGATCGGCCACGGGGTCCTGCTGTTCGCCGTCGCGGACGCCGCGTTCGCCCTGTCCGTCAACGCCGCCGTGGACGCCGTCGGGGTCCAGTGGAGCATCAACGTCTTCCGCGCCGCGAAGCCCGGGGAGACGGTGATCGGGGAGTCCCGCGTCATCCACAAGGGGCGGCAGTCGATGGTGTGCGAGCTCCTCGTGACGGCGGGCGACGGGAGGGTCCTGGCCAAGGGCCAGTCCACGGCGCTACCGGTATCCCGCGCGGCGTATCACGCCGACACGGGGCAGAAGGGGGGCTGAATCACCCCTCCGCCGCCGGTTTCCGCTTCACGAACCGCCAGAACCGGTCCTCCCCCCGCTCGAACCGCTCCCGGAAGGAGCGGATCGGCGTGAGGTTCCCCACGTCGTCGAAGAACGAGTACGCGACCGGCGTGACGACCAGGGTCAGCAGGAGCGACAGGAGCTGCCCTCCGATGATGACCTTCGCCAGGGAGGCGCGTGACGCCGCGCCGGGCCCCTTGCCGAGCGCGATCGGGATCATCGCGGCGATCAGCGTGATGGTGGTCATGAGGATCGGCCGAAGCCTCGCCGCGTTCGCTTCGAGGATCGCCTGGTCCCGCGGCATCCCTCCCGCCCGCAGGGTGTTCGAGTAGTCCACCTGCAGGATCCCGTTCTTCTTGACGATCCCGAACAGCAGGAACAGCCCCAGGATGCTGTAGATGTTGAGCGATTCCCGCAGGACGACGAGCGACAGGAGCGCGAACGGGATCGAGATCGGCAGGGCGAGCATGATGGAGACCGGGTGCAGGAAGCTCTCGAACTGCGCCGCCAGCACCATGTACATGAACACGATCGAGAGGAGCAGGGCGACC
>JACRNP010000061.1 GCA_016234845.1 Deltaproteobacteria bacterium
ACCCTGGACGGAGGTTCCCCTTCGAACAGCCCGTCGATCGCCTTTTGGATGTTCTCCACCATGATGCCCAATTTCCTACCTACTCTATAGATTTTATGGAATTATAGAGGAAACCAACCCGCTGTCAAGAATAATCGAATAATCTTACATTTATTGAATAGTTATGTCTGGAGGGAGCCCGTCCGCCGCCGAAGCCGCCACCGCCATGCTTCCCCGACCCACAGCACGGTGGAGGTGCCGGCCACGATCGAGATCCAGTACGGCAGCGGCAGCGGCACGGTCCGGAAGAGCGACCCGCCGTACTGGACGACGAGGATCTGGCCGACCAGGATCAGGAAGACGATCCGGAGGAAGCCGCGGTTTCGCGAAAGGCCCGCGAGCGCGGAGCGGGAGAGTCCGAACGCCCGGGCGTTGAACAGATTCCAGAACTGGAGCATCACGAAGGTGGTGAAGAAGACGGAGAGCTCGAGATCCGTGGCCCGCCCGTCCCTCAGGATCCACAGCATCCCGCCGATGAACAGGGCGAGGAACGGGAGCGCCGTCGCCGCGAGGTTCCGCGCCATCGGGCGCGTCACGATGAACTCCGCGGGATCGCGGGGGGGACGGTCCATCAGGCCGTCGTCGGGGGGGAGCGTCGCCAGCGCGAGCGCGGCGAAGGTGTCCATGATCAGGTTGACCCAGAGGATCTGCGTCACCGTGAACGGCATCGGGATCCCGAGGAACGGGCCCGCCAGCGCCGTCCCCAGGGCCGCCGTCCCCAGGGCGGCCGCGCTGACGGTCAGCTGGAACAGGAGGAACCGCTGGATGTTCAGGTAGACCGAACGCCCCCAGCGGATCCCGAGGACGATGCTCCGGAACGAATCGTCCAGCAGGACGATGTCGCTCGCCTCCCTCGCCACGGCGGTCCCCGACTTCCCCATCGCGAGGCCGACGTCGGCGTGGGTAAGCGCCGGGGCGTCGTTGGTGCCGTCCCCCGTCACCGCGACCACGTGCCCATCCTCCTTCAGCAGCCGCACGAGCCGGAGCTTGTCGGAGGGGCGCGCCCGCGACAGCACCTCGAGAACGCGGGAGGAGGCTTTCGCATCCTCCTCCCCCATCGCCGCGAATTCCGGCCCGGTCCGGTGGGCGCCGCCCCCCTTCCCGGCCAGCCCGATCGCCCGGGCGACCTGGCGGGCCGTCCCGGGGTTGTCCCCGGTGACGACGATCACCCGGACGCCCGCGTTGCGGCACTCCTTCATCGCCTCGGGGACCTCCTCCCTCACCGGGTCCGCGATCGCCGCGAACCCCAGCCAGACGAGGTCCGTCGCCGCGCGGGAAAGCCCCATACCGGCGGCGTCCTCCGGCGCGTCGCGGAACGCGAGCCCCAGGCTCCTCATCCCGGCGGCCTGGAACCCCGCGAGCGCCTCCTCGATGGCCGCCGTCGCGTCGCCGATCGGTTCGGGCCCGCGCGGCGTCATCACCCGCGAGCAGCGGGAGAGGACGATTTCGGGCGCCCCTTTCGCGTAGAGGACCGCCGTCCCCGTCACGGCGGAGACCCCGAGGGTCCCCATGAATTTCCGCTCGGTCGAAAAGGGCCACTGGCGGGCGACCCGGAAACGCTCCCTCACGGGGAGGTAGTCCACGCCGTTCTCCTCCAGCCACAGGAGCAGGGCCCCTTCCGTGGGGTTCCCGACCGGGGACGCCGCCTCGGCCCCGCTCCGGTCCAGGTCGGCCGTGGTGTTGGCCGCGACGGCTTCGACCAGAAGCCGCCTTCGGTACGGATCGGCCGGCAGACCGGAGTCCGCGCCGCCGGGGAACCCCCACTCCTGCACCCGCATCTCGTTCCTCGTGAGGGTCCCGGTCTTGTCCGTGCAGATCACTGTGGCGGCGCCCACCGTCTCGCAGGCGTGCATCCGCCGGACGAGGTTGTTCGCGGCGGTCATCTTCCGCATGCTGTACGCGAGGCTCAGGACGATGCTCATCGGCAGCCCTTCCGGCACGGACGCCACGATGATCGTCACCGCGATCATCGCGTAGTCCAGCAGGGCGTGGACCGGAAACGGGGCCCACGAGAGGCCGCCGGCGACGACCCCCCGAACGACGAGGGCCGAGAAGGTGAGGCCCGCGACGATGAAGCCGGCCGCGCCGATGCCCCGCGAAAGCCGGGCGGCCTGCCGCTGCAGCGGGGTCGCCTCCCCGGGATCCTCCGACGCCGCGCGCGCGCTCCTTCCGTACTCGGTCGAATCCCCGGTCGCCTC
Source organism: Deltaproteobacteria bacterium (assembly GCA_016234845.1). Taxonomy (NCBI): domain Bacteria; kingdom Pseudomonadati; phylum Myxococcota; class Myxococcia; species Deltaproteobacteria bacterium. Next base: position 2,238 of record JACRNP010000061.1, read on the forward strand.
GACCGTCATCGTCCCGCGCCCGTCGACCACCATCGTCCCGCGAAGGACGGCGTCCGGGGGGTACGCCGAGGCGAGCGGCTCCCGCGGCGCGGCCCCGGCGGAAGGCGACTTGGGCGTAGGAGCCGATTCGCCGGTCAGGCGCGACTCGTCGACCGCGAGGGAGACGGCCTCGTCGACCGACCCGTCGGCGGGCACCTCCTCGCCGGCTTCCAGGAGGACCGCGTCGCCGGGCACGACGTCCCGGCGGGGCACGGTGGTCACGTTCCCGTCGCGGACCACCCGCACCGGAACGTCGTCCCGCGAACGGTTCAGCAGGTCGAATTCCCGGTTCGCCCGGTATTCGCTGAAAAACGAGATCAGCGTGGAGAGGAGGATCGCCACGGCGATCCCCGCGCTTTCGGTGAGGTGTCCGGTCAGCGTCGACAGGAGCGCGGCCACGACCAGGATCCGGATCACCGGGTCGTCGAACCGGACCAGGAACTGGCGCCACCAGGGGTCCCGCCGGGGAGGCGTGAGGACGTTCGACCCGAACCGGCGGCGGCGCTCCCCGGCCTCGAAGGAGGTCAGCCCTCGCTGCTTCGACGTCGCCATGGGATCGCTTCGACCTCCCGACACCAGTGTATACCCCATCGACTCCCCCGGTCGATTGGCCTTATATTGGTGCGCATGGAAATCGACGAGATCCGGAAACGGATCGACCTGCTGGACGACGTGCTGCTGCGGATCTTCAACGAGCGGGCGCGTCTGGCCCTGGAGATCGGGCACGTCAAGAAGGATCTGGGGCTGCCGGTGTTCGACCCGGCCCGGGAGAAGCGGATCTTCACCCGCATGAAGGGGGACAACCCCGGGCCGCTCGACGACGGGGCCATCGTCCGGCTGTTCGAGCGGGTCGTGGACGAGTCGCGCCGCCTGGAGCGGATCCGGTCCCAGGGGGGAGGACGGGAGGAATGCTGATCATCACGAAGAGGAACGCGACCGAGGAGTCGCTGGACGCCGTGAAGGAGTACCTCATCAACCACGGCTTCGACATCCACCAGTCCACCGGCGCCAACCGCACCATCATCGGCGTCATCGGCGACACGGATTCCCTGGACGAGAAGGTGCTCGGGGAGATGCCCGGAGTGAGCCAGGTGGTCCGGATCCGGAAGGACGATTGACCGGACGGAAACGCTAAAGGGCCCCGATCGCCCGGAGAACGTCCTCCTCGAAGGCGGGTTCCGCGAAGTCGAAGACGCCGGCCCCCGCAAGGTCCCTGCCCGCCAGCTCCTCCCGGTACGGAAGCGTCAGGTCCAACGGGATCCCGGCCTCCCGCATCCTTTCCCGGAGGGCCCCGCCGGTTTCGGGCCGGACCTTGTTGGCGACCACCCGGAGGTTCCGGACGCCGAGGGAGGCGGCCATCCCCAGGATCCGGCGGGCGGTGTCCAGGGACCGCATCCCCGGTTCGACGACGATCAGCAGCAGGTCGAGCCCCTCGACCAGCGCCCGCCCGAACGATTCCAGCCCCGCCTCGAGGTCCAGGACCAGCGACTCGTCCCTGGAAAGGATCAGCTTCCGGAGGAGCGCCTTGGCGAAGGCGGCCTGGGGGCAGAAGCACCCCTCCCCGCCCGTCTCGATGGTGCCGACGGGGAGGAGGAACACCTTCTCCGAGCGCTTCAGGGCGAACCGTTCGGCGATGTCCGAAACGCTCGGGTTCATGACGAACATCCCCCCCGGTTCCCCGGTGGAGCCGGTCCGCTCGGCGATCAGGTCGCCCCGGTGGACGATCGGCAGAGCGGCATCGGGGGGGAAACCGAGGGCGGAGGCGAGGTTGGGATCGGAATCGAGGTCGACCAGCAGGACCGTGTGGCCGGCGCGTGCGAGGATCCCGGCGAGGAGGGCGCATACGGTCGTCTTTCCCGCGCCCCCCTTCCCTCAGACGGCTACCTTCAGGCCCATGTCCCCGGCCCGGCGAGGACCGTGGGCGCCAGTCCGAACCCGGAAGGGACGCGCAGCGCCTCCCGTACCCGCGCCGCGTCGAAGCGCGCGAGGACCCCGGGGACCAGCCCCCGGAGCTCCTCCGGCCGTCCGACGAACTGGAAGCCGGCCACGGACGTCCCTTCGAGCGTGACGCGGAGGAAACC
>JACRNP010000062.1 GCA_016234845.1 Deltaproteobacteria bacterium
GAACATCACCTTGCGGGCGAAGAAGTGCCGGAAAGAGATCGAGATGTCCTGGAACCGGTTCGCCTTCTGCTCCGCCGGGAGCTGGATGTTCAGGCCGACGGACAGCCCCTTCCCGCGCCGCGCGCCGCGGTTGGCCGCCTCCATGATCCCCGGGCCCCCGCCCGAGATGACGGCGAATCCCCTGCGGCCGAGCCCTTCCGCCACCTTCACCGCGGTTTTATATCCCCACTCGTCCCTTGCGGTCCGCGCGCTTCCGAAGATGGAGATCGCCGGCCCGATGTCCTTGAGCGACGCGAATCCCTCCACGAACTCGCTCATGATGCGGAACACCCGCCACGTTTCGCCTCCGGTCAGCTCTTCCATCGTCCCTCCGGTCGGGATTCCCCGACGCCTAAAGGATAGCAGAAGGGCGGTTGGACAGCGACGGACCGTTACGGTACAGTTTCCGGAACCGCGGTCGCGCCGGCCCGCCGGGTCCTCCGGCGCCGCGGGAAGGGAGGAACCATGGCAGGTCTCGACTTCTCCGAGCTCCTCCGCCGCTACAAGGAGGCGCTCGGCCAGGCGCAATCCACGCAGGGAAAGACCGTCCCAGGAGGTGGGAGCATGCCCCCGAAGCTCGGGTTGATCAAGTTCGCCGCGTGGTGCTGAACTTCGGCGCCGTTTCGCCCAACGTGTGGGGCGAGGGGCTCCACTTCAAGATCCCCGTGTACCAGGGCGTGCAGAAGATGGACGTGCGGGTCCAGAAGGAGGTGACCGAGGCGGCGGCCGCGTCCAAGGACCTGCAGGACACCCACTCCACGATCGCCGTGAACTTCAACATCATCCCCGACAAGGCGGGGTGGGTCTTCCAGAACATCGGGCTGGCGTACAAGGAGCGGGTGATCGACCCGGTGACGCAGGAGGTGGTGAAGGCGGTCACGGCGAAATACACCGCCGTCGAGCTGATCACCAACCGGGAGAAGATCCGCACGGAGATCAAGGACCTTCTGAAGGCGCGGCTCCTCGACTACAACATCTCGGTCGTGGACGTCTCCATCGTGAACTTCAAGTTCAGCGCGCAGTTCACCCAGGCGATCGAGAACAAGCAGACCGCCGAGCAGATGGCGCTCAAGGCGAGCCGGGACCTCGACCGGATCAAGATCGAGGCGCAGCAGAAGATCGCCGCGGCGCAGGCGGAGGCCGAGTCGCTGCGGCTGCAGCGGCAGAACATCACCTCGGACCTGGTGGAGCTGCGGCGGATCGAGGCGATGCAGGAGGCGATCCGGAAGTGGAACGGGGTGCTCCCCCAGGTGACCGGCGGGGCGATGCCGTTCATCGACGCCAAGTCGTACACGGGGAAGTAGGCTACAGCGTTTTCGCGATCCGCTCCGCGGTCGCGCGCGACTCCCGGACGCAGTCGTTCAGCGCGATCCCCCGGTAGGCGTTGCTGTTCAGGTGCAGCCCCGGGGAGCGGGCGAGGCGCGCGTCGATCCGCTCCAGCACCTTCCCGTGCCCGACGAGGTATTGCGGGATCCCGCGGTCGTGGAAGAAGGAGCGCGCAAGCACCGGTTCCGCGCCGATCCCCAGGATGTCCGCGAGTTCCGCGCGGACCAGCGCGAAGAGCCGCTCTTCCGGCAGCGCCGCGAGCTCGGGTGCCCGGACGCCTCCGACCATCACCCGGATCAGCGCCTTCCCCTCCGGCGCGCGGTTCGGGAAGACGCTCGAGTCCCACAGCGCCCCCAGGATCTTCCGCTTCTCGCCGCGCGGGATGAGGAACCCGAATCCGTCGAGCGGGTTCCCGAGCGCGGCCGCGTCGTACCCCAGCGCGGCGACCGTCACCGCGGAGTAGGGGATCGCGGAGAGCGCGTCGGACAGCGAATCGTCCATCGGGGCGACCATTCCGGCCGCCGCGTACGCGGGGGCGGCGACCACCACGACATCCGCGGTCATCTCCTCCCGGACGCCGCCGGCCGACAGCGACAGGAGGTACTCCTCGCCGCGCCGCTCGATCCGGTCCACCGCAACGTTCAGGTGAAGACCGTCGGCCAGCCGTCCCGCGAGAACGTCCGTCAGCGCCTGCACCCCGGAGTCGAACGACATCAGCACGCCGCCCGGACCCGCCGACATCTCCCCCGCGACGCCCCGCTTCCGCTTCTCCCTCCGCACGCCGAGCATCCCCCGGACCAGCCCGCCGTACCGGCTCTCCAGGTCGAAGATGACGGGGAAGCAGGAGCGCAGCGACATCCTGTCCGGATCGCCCGCGAAGATGCCGGTGACCATCGGGTCGATCAGCTTCTCCAGCGCCTCGGGCCCCAGCCGCCTGCGCGCGAACTCCCCGAGCGATTCGTCGACCCCGCGCGGCGCCGCGGGCGCGAACGGCTCCCCGAGGATGCGGAGCCTCCCCGGCAGGGAGAGGAGCTTGGACCGGAAGAAGGCGGGCGGGGTCTCCGGGAGCCGGTGGAGCGCCCCGCCGGAGTAGATGAACCGCTTGCGGGCGAGGTCGGAGGAGCGCGACAGCCGCCCCTCGATCCCGAGCTCACGGACCAGCTCCATGCCGAACGGCTTGTTCGTCAGGAATCCGTTGGGTCCCCACTCCATGTTGAAACCGTCCTGCCGGATCGTGCGCATCTTCCCGCCGGGCACGGCTTCCGATTCCAGCAGGAGGATCTCCGCCCCGTTCCCCGCCTCGGCAAGATGGCGAACGAGGTAGTGCGCGGTGCATAGCCCCGAGAGGCCCGCTCCGACGATGACGATGCGAGGCATCGAAGTCACTCCGACTTCAGCACGATGTCCTTCAGGGCGTCGATGAACGCGGGAGAGTCGTTCAGCGCGGGCGCCCGCAGGAACGATTGTATACCCGCCGAGCGCGCGTGGGCGGCGAGGCGGATGTCCAGCTCGTGGAGCGTCTCGATGTGGTCGGAAACGAAGCTCACCGGGACGACGACCAGCGTCTTCACACCCTCCCGGCCGAGACGGGTGACCTCGTCCACCGTGTCGGGGGAAAGCCATGCGGCCCTCCCCGCGCGGCTCTGGAACGAGATGCCGTGCGGCACCCCGGGGAAGCTCCGCATCACCGCCGCCACCGTCCGCTCCGTTTCCGACCGGTACGGGTCGCCGGCGTCGATCAGCGCCTGCGGGACGCCGTGGGCGCTGAAGAGGAGGAACATCGACTCGCGGTCCGCGGCGCCGATCCCCGCGGAAACCGTCTCCGCGAGCGCGGCGACGTATTTCGGGTGGTCGGGGTAGGAGCGGACCTCCGAGACGGGGAAGGAGCAGCCGGCCCACGCCAACCGGCGGCGCAGGTCCTTGAAGCTCGAGCCGGTCGTCGCGGCGCAATATTGCGGGTAGAGCGGGAGGGCGATCGCCCGCGTCACCCCGTCCTCCTTCATCTCGAGGGCGGCGTGCTTGGCCAGCGGGTGCCAGTACCGCATCGCCACGTACACCTTGAAGGGAGCGCCCGTCGCCTCCAGCGCCTCCTGCAGGGCGTACCGCTGCGCCTCGGTCAGCGCCGCGATCGGCGACCCGCCGCCGATCTCCTCGTAGTACCGCCGCACCACCCGGGTCCGAAGCCCCGAGACGATCCAGGCGAAGAGCGGCTGCGTGACCGCCGCCGCGGGAAGGCGGATCAGCTCCCGGTCGGAGAACAGGCGCGCCAGGAACGGGCGGATGGCGGACAGGGAGTCGGGCCCCCCCATGTTGAGGAGGACGACTCCCGTGAGCGGGCCGGCGGATGGCAAGGACG
>JACRNP010000063.1 GCA_016234845.1 Deltaproteobacteria bacterium
CTCACCTTCGGGCAGCCCGACTCGCCCGGAGTCCCCGCGGAGGTGGCCCGGCACACGCTGACCGCGAACTTCAACGACGCGGCATCGGTCCGCCGCCTCTTCGAGAGGAACCGGAAGCGGATCGCGGCCGTGATCGTGGAGCCGATCCCGGGGAACATGGGCGTGGTGCCGCCCGCGCCGGGGTTCCTCGAGGAGCTTCGGGCGCTGACGAGGAAGGATGGGGCGCTCCTCATCTTCGACGAGGTGATCTCCGGCTTCCGCGTGGCGTTCGGCGGAGCGCAGGAGCTGTTCGGGATCGTCCCGGACCTGACCGTCCTCGGCAAGATCATCGGGGGAGGGCTGCCGGTGGGCGCGTTCGGCGGCCGCCGGGAGATCATGGACTGCCTTTCCCCGGTCGGCCCCGTCTACCAGGCGGGGACGCTGTCGGGGAACCCGCTGGCGGTGGCGGCGGGGATCGCGGCGCTTTCGGAGCTGTCCCGGAAGGGGGCGTACCGGGAGCTCAACGCGAAGGCGGACTACCCGATGTCGACCACCTTCTTCCAGAAGGGGCCGGTGACCGACTACGCGTCGGCGAAGCGGAGCGACACGAAGCGGTACGCGAAATATTTCCACGGGCTCCTCGAGCGGGGCGTCTACATCGCGCCGTCGCAGTTCGAGGCGGGGTTCGTCTCCCTGGCGCACACGAAGCGGGACCTCGACCGGACGGTCGCCGCCGCGAAAGCCGTCCTCTCCACGCTTTCATGACACCACCTAGGGGGACACTCTTCGGTTTTGGACTTCTAAGGGGAGGAAGGGGAAGAGTGTCCCCCGCCAGCGGCTTTTATATTGACGCCTTTACGTTGTCTGTGATAAAAATCCGGCGTTTCTCTCCGTGACCGACCGTCAGGACCGGAAAGCGCTGTTCCGGGAGCTGGGGAGGTACAGCGCCCTCGGGCTCGAGATGGCCATCTCGGTGGTCGTCGGCCTGGGGATCGGGTACTACCTCGACCGATGGCTCGGGACCGCCCCGTGGCTCATGATCCTGTGGCTGGCGTTCGGGTTCGCCGCCGGGGTGCGAAGCCTCTACCGCGCGGCCGTCCGCTCCGCCAAGGACACGGAAAAGGACGGCGGGGAACAGGGGAAGCCCGGTGGGAAGTGAGGAGTTTCCCCTCCGGTCGCTCGAGCGCCGGATCCTCCTGTCCGCCGCACTGGTCCTGGGCGGGATCGCCGCGGCGGGGGCGGCCGGCGCAGGAACGTTCCGGATGCTCCCGGGGGCGGCGTGCGGCGCCGCCATCGCCTTCGGGAACTTCTTCCTGATCCGGAAGATCCTGGAGAAGGCGTTTTCGGGCGGCGGGACGGTGAACAAGGGGTTCATCGTCCAGTACGCGCTCAAGTTCCTCGGGCTGATCGGGGTCGTCTTCCTGGTCGTCCGGTACGGCGGGTTCGACGTTCTCGGGTTCCTGCTCGGGCTGTCGTCGCTCTTCCTCGGGGTGCTCCTCGAGGCGCTGGCGCGGTCGTTCCGGGCGACGACGTGACCGTTTCGCTATCTCGGGGGGTATCGGCGATGCGCAAGGCGATTCTCGGGTTGCTCCTCCTGGCGGCGCTGCCGGCGGCGGCGCTTGCGGCCGGCGGGGGCGGGCACGGATTCTCGTGGTTCATGATGCTCCCGGGCGGGGAGCATTACTTCTACGTATACTCCGCCTTCTTCATCGCCGCCTTCCTCGTCGCGGGGTCGCTCCTCGTGGTCGGAAGCCGGAAGACCTCCGAGATGGTGGTCCCGGACCCCCGCTTCACCCTGCGCAACTTCTTCGAGCTGATCCTCGGGTTCCTCTCGCAGCTGGCCGAGGACATCATCGGGCACCACTACAAGAAGTACGTCCCGCTGCTGGGGAGCTGCTTCCTCTTCATCCTGTTCATGAACCTGCTCGGGCTGATCCCCGGGTTCCTCCCCCCCACGCAGAAGATGAACGTCACGGTGGGGCTCGCGCTCGTCATCTTCCTGTCGACCCACTACTTCGGCGTGCGGGAGAACGGGATCGCGTACTTCAAGCATTTCCTCGGGCCCATGTGGTGGATGTTCCCGATCATGCTGCCGATCGAGATCATCTCCCACCTGGCGCGGCCGATGTCGCTCTCCCTGCGTCTCTTCGGCAACATCACGGGGGACCACGCCGTGGTGGCCGGCTTCATGGCGCTCATCCCGATCGTCGTGCCTTCGGTCTTCATGGGGCTGGGCCTCTTCGTGTCGTTCATGCAGGCCTTCATCTTCACCGTGCTGTCGATGATCTACATCTCCGGCGCCGTGGCGCACGCGGAAGAGCATTGATCCGGGGGACGAACCCCGGTCGATGATACAGGCTCCACCCCGGCCGCCGGGCGGAACCGGCTCCCGGGAACATCCTGAAAGGGGGAACACCCAATGTTCCGCAGGTTCACCTTCTCTTTCCTCGTCGCTCTGCTCTTCGTGGCAGTGGCGTCGGTGGCTATGGCGGCGGAGGGCGCTCCGGCCGCGGGCGGCGATTCCAACGTGAAGGCCGTCATCGCTCTGGCGGCGGGATTCGGCATCGCGATCGCGGCGTTCGGCGGCGCGATGGGCCAGGGCAAAGCCATCGCAGCCGGGCTGGAGGGGATCGCGCGCAACCCTTCCGCCCAGAACAAGATCTTCATCCCGATGATCGTCGGGCTCGCGCTGATCGAGTCCCTCGTCATCTACGCGCTGGTCATCGCGTTCGTCCTCGTCGGGAAGCTTTAGTCCTCCGAACGGCGAAAACGGATCCGCGAAAAGGGCTCCTCCGGGAGCCCTTTTCCGTTGGGGCCGCATCCCATCTGCGTGTTGCACGCAAGGCTCATCATCGCGCTTCTCCCGATCGCGCTCCTCGCCTGCGCGGCGGGGCCCGTCCGGGCGACGGGGAGCGCCGCTGACGGGACCGACCCGGCGCGGGCGGTCGCGGAGCTGCTGACGCCGCCGCTGGCCGTCTGTCCCGACCGGGTGTGGCCGGGGATTCCGGGCCGGGAGTTCCAGGTGCTGCTGGTCGACCCGGCGGGACGGCGCGCGCTGCTGTGGAACGACCTGCGGGACGGATACCGCGGGAGTCCGCGGATCTCCGCCGTTCCGTTCGACACGATGCCGCCGCTGTTCACCTCCGGCTCCGAATTCCAGTTCGGGGAGCTGTTCGGCCACTCCACGCTCGGCTTTTCGTTCGACCCGAAGGAGGATCCGCTCTGGTCGGTGGAGGTCATCGTCCACGAGGCGTTCCACCGGTACGTCCAGGGAAAATGGAACGGGGCGGGAGCGGAGATGGCGCGCGGGATCCGGTACCCGGAGCCGTGGAAGCCGCGGTACCTGCGCCGGGAGATGATCCGGTCGCTGCGCGCGGCGGCCGAGGGCGACGCTGGGGCGCTCGCCATTGCCGCCGCGTGGATGAGACACCTCCGCGACGAATTCCCCGGAGCGATCCGCGAAACGCGGCGCATCGACGCGATGGAAGGAACGGCCGAGTACGCGGGAGTGATGGCGGCGTCCGCGGCGGAGGCCGGGTGCGACGCGGACGAAAGCAAGCTCACCGCCGCCGCGGTCCGGCGGATTCGCGGGCGGTGGAGCCGCCCGGACAAGGAGGAGGAGTCGTACGCCCTGGGGGGCATGGCCGGGGTCGCCCTCCGGGCGCGGGGGACGCCGGGATGGGAGCGCGCCGCGGCCGACGGCGTCCCGCCGGCGGAGATCCTGCTGTCCCCCGTGGCGCCGGGCGATCCTCCGGAGGACAATGAGCTCGCGCGCGCCACGGAAGCCTTGTACGCGGCGGCGAACCGGGCGATCGGCGAGAAGCTCGCCCCGCTTCTGTCCCATCTCGCCGGAGACCGGGAGTACCGGGTTGCGGTACCTTCCGGCTGGATGACGGGATCGTTCGCCACATCCGGTTTCGTCACCGTTCCGGAGGGGGGAAGGGAGAGGACGTTCACGCTGGAGATGACCGCGTCATTCGCTTCTTCCGGCGGTGGCTCGACCCTTTCCGTCTCGGAAGTGACGACCGAAACGGGCCCTTCGCCGTGCGGACCGGGGCCGTTCCACGCGTTCCTCCTGCCGCGGCGGTCGCTCCGGGAAGACGCGCACGGCCGTGGGGAGATCACGGCCGGTCCGGTGCGCGGGGAAAACCTCTCCTTCGAGATCGTTCCCGACGCGGGGACCGACTGGCTCTGCGTCCGGTAGAGGGAAGAGCGCTTACGGGGTGATGGTAACCGTGAGCGTGTCGGAGTAGCCTCCGACGGAGACGTTCTGCCGGGCGGGGATCCGCCCGTGGATCGTCGCGACCGCCGGGCGGTTCTTGTGCACGTTCTTCAGGAACACGGTCGACGTCCCGGCCGTCCCGTTCCCCCAGACGGTCGACATCGACGGCGAAGTGTACAGGTTGTAGTTCATGCGGTCCGGCCGCGACGCGTGACGCATCTGCCGCGGGTTGAACCCCCCGGAGGTCGGGCTGGGCCCGATCGAGACGACCACGTCGGGCGGCGGCGACCGGTCGCACGCCACGGTCACCATCCCCGTGCTGTCGCGCGGCGTGGCGGTGAAGACATCGTAGGCGCCGAAGTTCAAACCCGTGGTCGCGACCCGGCAGGCGGCGTGCGCCGGGATCGAAAGCAGGAAGAACAGCAGCGCCGCCCACAATTTACCGGCTCTCTTCACAGGTCACTTCTCCCAGGTCGATGATCATCTCATGGGACTGCGGAACCCTCAACCCCAATGAGCACCGTTTCCCCTTGTGCTCCACGGACGCGAGATACGTCCCCGGGCGCAGCTCCTCCATGAAGAACTCTCCGCCCTTCCCCGTCGGGAAGACCCGCTCCCTCCCTTCACCCGTCACCCGCAGCTCGAGGTACTCGGCGGGCGACACGGTACCGTCCAGGCGCATACCCAGCCTGCCGGTGACCGCCTGGAAACGGTTCGCCTCGAACGAAATCCGCGACCCGCTCCGCAGCGGGGGAGACACCACCTTCTTCACCTCCCGGATGGAGTATTCGATGGGAACGTCCTTGTCGGCGATCGAGACCTGGTTCTCATAGTACGACCCCAGGGAAGGCAGGAACAACTTCCCCCGCGAGTCGGTGCGCCCCATCTCCTGGTTGTTGTGGTACACGCGGACCCCCTCCAGGCCGCCCACCGTCACCACTCCGAAACTGTCCGGGATCGGACGGCCGAATCCGAAGTCTCCTTCGACGAAGGCGGCCGCGCCGTACGCCGAGAGACGGTGGCTCCCGCTCCATCCCCCGGGCTCCGTTTTCACGCCGCGGTACTCCGCCGCGTACGAACCGAACCGGGCGTTGTACTGCACGGAGGGAGCCGCCACCGTGGTCGAGAGCGACGGGGAGTCGGTCCGCTCCAACGGGACGCGGTAACCCCACCCCTCCCCCGCCGGCAGGTTCTTCCTGGCCTCCAGCGTCTCCGTGCCGATGTCCCCCGTCCGCCGGTAGCTCGCGGAGAAGGAGGACTCCTGCCAAGGGTAGTACGTCAGCCCCGCGAACAGCTCGTTCACCCGCTCCCGCTCCCATGTCCGCCGAAAGGAAAGGATCGCGCTGACGCTATCCCGCACGGTCCTGGAGTAGCCCAGGGCCGCCGTCCGACGGTCCGGCCCCGAATGCATGATCCGGGACTCGACGTCCGCGGAGAGGGAGCCCGCCCGCCGGGAACCGTACCCCGCACCGGCCGCGATCTCGAAGCGGGACTTGTCCGCGGCCGCCTGCACCTCGTCCGCCACCACCGCGTAGCGGCGGGTCTGCCATTTCAGGAAAAGCCGGGTGTTGACCGCGGCGCCCTGGAAGGTGTGGCTCGCCTCGCCGGCGGCGCCCCCTCCCCCGCCTCGATTCGCGCTCCCCGCGAAGGAGAACGACGCGATTCCGGCGTCGCGGATCCGGAACACCGCGACGGGTCCCAGGTTCGCCGTTTCGCGGCTCCCCTCGCCCCGGCCCCCGACCGTCAACGCGTCGCTCACGCCGTAGTTGTGGAACGCGACGAACGCCGGAGCTCCGTACCGATTGCTCTCCTCCCCGAACCGCTCCCGGAGGAAACCGGCGCTGTAGCCGTATTCGTGGAGCCCTTTCCCCAGCAGGACGTCCGTGAAGTAGAAGGGGTAGCTGATCCGCTGCTCCCTGCCGAACGGATCCCGGATCACCACGGAAACCAGGTTCCTTCCTCCGATCGAGGACACGTTCCGGAGCTCGAACGGCCCCGGATGAAGCTTCTCCGTCCGGATCCGCGTCCCGCCGAGGTACACTTCCGCCTCCGACGGCAGGCTCACCATCCCGGAGACCGTCGCCAGCGGGTAGCGAAGGAAGTACGGGTCCATGCGGTACACCTTGGAGAACCCGAGCCCGCCAAGGCTTAAGGCGCTGCCCAGGCTGCCCGATGAGGCGGAGTGGTCGCCCGCCACCAGCCGCTGTAGATTTTCCCGCCAGTCGCGGGTCACGCTCGTGTCCAGCCGGACGAACCGCCGAACCGCGTCGGTCCTTCCGTACGTCCCGTCGGTGAGAAAGAGGAAATCCCCCTTGCGGGCCCCGGCCTGGCCGGTGACGTTCACGGTTTCGGCTTCCCGGGCGCTCCCTCCCTCGTACGTGATCCCGTAGTTCACGAACCCCGAGGTGTCCTTCGGGAAGAGGACCCCCGGCTGGCGAGGAGGCAGGAAGTCGATCGCGCGCTTCGGCAGCAGTACCGGGTCGGCCGTGATCTCGAGGGAGAGGGTCCCTTCGTTGAACAGGAACGTGAGCCCGCCCACCGACTTCAGCGGGACGTACGGTTCGCCGTCGATCTCCTCGGTCGGCACCGTCGGCGCCGGGAGGCCCAGCGCCGGGAAGTCCGCCGACCGGACCAGGAAATCCCGATCCCCCCGGAGGTGGACGAGGAACTCCCCCTTGTCCTCCCCGTTCCGGTAGATCTTCGCGTAGAAGGAGTCGGCTCCCCGCAGGGCGCAAGGGACGAACCACACGGCCAGGACGACGGGGAGGAGGAACGGCACGCGCCGGCGGATCCCCCTTGCGGGCGCGCGGCTCGTCCCGCTACTTCCCGCACATGGACGGGTCCGCAACCAGCTGCGTGCGAAGGGGGAGATGATCCGTCCTGACCTCGATATCGATTTTCGAAAGGCTTCCGCACGCCTCGGGCGGAACCGGCGTCGTGTACGCACGGGAGGCCCCGGCCAGCAGGTACCATCCGGCGATCTCCCTCGAGAAGATCTCCTCTCCCCTGCCGTTGCTCCCCGACACGAGGACGGATTGGATGACGAAATGGGCGTTCCCGGCGTTCCTCACGGGGACGTGGAGCGTCCCGGCGGATATCGCCGCCGGGCCGGCCTCCCCCCGGAACTCCTCCTTCAGGGGGCGGACGAAGATCGGAACGCCGAAACGGATCGCGATGGCGATGTTGGCTCCTTCCGCCTTCCCGGGACCGGGGATCTCCTCGATGAAGAGGCGGTACGTCTTCTCCACGCCGCCCGCCGGCACCTTGATCCCCGCCCGCAGGATCTTCTCCTCCTTCTTCTCCAGGATCATCATCCGCGGGAAGAAGAGGAGGTCGGAGGTGTCGGCGTACGCGTCCTTCCCCGCCGCGTCCTGCGTCCATTCCATCGCGCTCATCTGGACCTGCAGCTTCTCTTCCGACTCGTTCACGATCGTCACGACCCCGCTCTTCGCGTCGCGGCCGAGCTCGAGCCGTATGGGGGTCACCCGCCAGTCGCCGGCAACGACGGCGGAGGGGAGCAGCGGGAGAAGAATCAGGAGGGCGAGGGAGCGCAACGCAACACGCGCGCATTTCCGGCTGGAACGGGGCTCGTGCATGGGCACACTATAGCAGAACGGCGGCGCGGGGCTACAACGGCCGAACGGAGAGGGAGAGCGGCCAGGGATACGTTCCCGGGCGTACGTCCTTCGCGAGGAAAAAGCGGTAGGTCAACTCCGCGGCGACGGGACCCGCGGAGTGGGGATGGGGAATGAATCCGCCGCCCGGACCGATCTCCACTTCCCTTCCGAGTCCCCGGACCGATACGCGGCCGAAGGGTGCGCCGGGCGTGACGGCTCCCTCGAAGACGAGCAGATATCCCATCGGCGAATTCTCCCGGACCAGAATCCGGGAGGCCGCCCGGGCCTCCACGAACCCCCGCGATACGTCCTCGGCGGTCACGACGACCGTCCGGTCCTGGTGGAGGACCTCGAGAGTCGCCCGTGCCGGCACCCGGGACGTCACCTGGATCCGCGCGGAACCGTGCGAACCGGCGAACCGGTCCCGCGGGAGCTCCTGCGCCGCGGCGACATCCGCAAGGGAGAGCGCGGCGACGAGGGCGGCGGTGACCAGCATCTCCTGGAGCCGGATCCCCCGCGCGACCTGGTGGTGCTGGGTCGCCCCCGACTCCACCAGCAGCTCCCCGATGTTCCTCTTCGTCAGCCTCTGGCGCGCGAGGACCGATTCGAGCTGCTCCCGGGTGATCTGTCCGGTGGCGACGAGGATCTCCCCGAGGCGCAGACGGACCGAGGATTCCGGTCCGCCGGCCTGCGCGCGCTGGAAGGAGAGGGCGACCCGGAGTTCGCTTTCGGACACGTGACCGCGGCGGACAAGGATCTCGCCGAGTTTCTCGCCGGTCCGGCGCTGCTCGGAAAGCGCCTCCTCCAGCTGCTCCCGGTTGATCCGCCTCGCCTTGACGAGAAGTTCCCCGAGGTACCGGCGCACGCCGGCCGCCGCCCGGACCGCGGATTCCATGGACGCGAGATCGCTCTGGATGGAGACGACGGCGGCGATCTCCGACGGATCCGCCAACCCCATCCGGACCAGGATTTCGCCGAGCAGCTCGTTGGTATGGTTCTGTTCCTCGAGCGCCCGCTCGAGGTCCCCGGGGGTGATGAACCCGCCGTCCACCAGCACCTGGCCGAGCAGCCGCCGGGCCGGCCGGTTTCCTTCCGGGACTTCGCCGTCCTTCCGTTCCCTCTCCGTCAAGGATGGTTCCTCCCCCGATGGCTTATCGGCGGAGGAGGGAGGAAAGTTCAGGCGATCGGGGGAGGAATCCCCCTCACGGGAAGATCGAAATCACCACGGAGTCCGAATAGATCCCCGCCCGGACCGCCCGGAAATCCGCTCCCAGGACGGTTCCGGTGACCGTCAGGTTCCGGTCGACGTTCTTCGGAACGGTGCCGGTGGCGGGGCTGAGCGCGAAGGAGTACGGGAGGTATTCCGGGATCGCGGCGCTTGCGTGTCGCATCCGGTGGACGCCGGGTCCGGAAGGATACCGTCCGCCGTCGTCCGAAAACGCGAACGTTGCGATCGGAGCGCTTCCGCGGCAGATGAACGGGACGGTCGCGGTCGCGGTGACATCGAGCGGATTCGCGGGGTCGAGTACGCCGAAATCCAGCGTCGCGTTGTTCGTCCGAAAACGGCAATTGCTCTTCGAAAGGACGGTTGCGCCCACGACCATCGCTGTCGTGTCCGCACCCGCCGGGGAGACCGACCCCGCAAGGAGCGCCAGCACCAGGGAGAGGGCGGCGAGACATGTCGCCCCGCTCCCGGCACGGGGACGGCGCGGTGCGGCCGGAAAGCCGCTCCGCGCCGTCGGAGCCGAATCCCTGCAGGTCATCCGGCGAACGTTTCGTCAAGGGTTGATCGAAACGAGCACGGTGTCCGAATACGCCCCCGCGGTAACGGCGGCGTACGCGGCGGCCTGGACGGTACCCTGGATCGTCACGGTGCGCGGGCTCGCGGGACCCGCGTTCGGGTTTCCGTCCGGGGTGACGGAGTCGATGGAGTACGGGATGACGTCCGCGAAGGTGGCGTGCTTCATGCCGCGCGAGGTGCCGGAGTAGTT
Source organism: Deltaproteobacteria bacterium (assembly GCA_016234845.1). Lineage (NCBI taxonomy): Bacteria > Pseudomonadati > Myxococcota > Myxococcia > Deltaproteobacteria bacterium. Next base: position 9,810 of record JACRNP010000063.1, read on the forward strand.
CAGTCCGTTCCCCACCGCGAAGTTCAGGGTGGAGACGCCGGCGGTGCACCAGAACCGCGCGATCGCGCTCTGCGTCACGTTCCCCCCGCCGGGCGTCAGGGAGCCGAAGTCCAGGGTCGCGGTTTTCGGCGCTTCGAACATGCAGGTCGGCACCACCAGCGCCTGCACCGTCAGGGTGGCCGAGTCGGCGGCCCAACCGGGGCCGGCCGCGAAGATCGCCGTCGCCACAACCAGAACAGCCCATGCTTTACGCATCGTTCCTCCTTTTTTGCGCGCCTTCCGGCCATCCGGAACAGCACGTGGTTTCAAATCCGCATGCATCTTCGACCGTTTCGGCGGAAATCTTTAGCGATGCATGAAAATTTCCCGGCAAGGCCTTGCCGGGAAGGGCATGCGCGAATAGAATAATCTCTTCGTCCGCGGTGTGTCCCCGCGGCAATGCCCCACACGAAAAGGTGTTCATCGATGAAGATCGACCCGCACGTGTTCCGCGCCAAGTTCCCCCACCGCTGCTCCCTCGACCGGTGCAAGAGCCGCTGCTGCAGGGGCGGCGTCTGGGCCGACGTGGAGGAGCGCGACATCATCCTCCGGAACGCCGACCGGTTCCTCCCGTTCGTCCGGCCGGAGGCGGGGATCCCTTCCCTCTGGTTCGGGGAAACCGTCCGGGACCCGGACTGCCCCAGCGGAACGGCGGTGGAGACCAACGTCGCGGGCGACTACTGCGTCTTCTTCCACCCCGACCACGGCTGCGCGCTGCAGAAGGCGGCGGCCGAACTCGGCCGCCACGAGTGGGAGTGGAAACCGCGCTTCTGCGTCATGTTCCCGCTGGTGGTGTCGGACGGGGTGCTGACGGTCGACGAGGACATGGACGAGGTCTGGTGCATGGAGAGCGAGAACCGGACCCACCCGATCATCGCGGCGGTGGAGCGGGAAGTGAACTACCTCTTCCCCGAGGAGGTTGCGCGGAAGCTGCTGACCGGCGGCGACGGGGGAAAGAAATCGTCCGCCGCGTAACCGCACCTTCCTTCCTCCCGGAGGACGCATGATCCCCGACGACGAACTGAACGGGCAGTGGAAGCGGGTGCTCTCTTCCCTCGAGACGCTCCTTCCGAAACCCGCGCCCCCCATCGACTGGTCGACCTGCCACGCGGCGAACTGGCGCCGCCGCTCCTTCTCCGGTTTCATGGAGCCGGTCGGGAGCATCGAGGCGATCCGCCTCGAGGACCTCCTCGGCATCGACCGGCAGAAGGAGGTCGTCCTCGACAACACGCGCCAGTTCCTGATGGGGTTGCCCGCGAACAACGTCCTCCTGTGGGGAACCCGGGGGACCGGCAAGTCGTCGCTCGTCCGCGCCATCCTCCGCGAATTCGCCGGACGGGGCTTGCGCGTGGTCCAGGTCGACGGGGAGGATCTCGTCCACCTCCCCGGGGTCGTGGACGCGATCCAGGACGAGCCGTACCGGTTCATCGTCTTCTCCGACGACCTGTCGTTCGAGTCGGGCGACGCCAGCTACAAGATGCTGAAGAGCGCACTCGACGGCTCCGTCTACGCCCCTCCCGACAACGTCCTGATCTACGTGACGTCGAACCGGAGGCACCTGATCCCCGAATACGAGAGCGACAACCGGGGCGCGATGCTGGTCGAGGGGGAGGTCCACCACGGGGAGGCGGTCGAGGAGAAGATCTCCCTGTCCGGCCGGTTCGGCCTCTGGGTCCCCTTCCACCCGTTCAGCCAGGATCTCTACCTGGAGGTCGCGCGGATGTGGTTCGACCGGCTCTGCGAAAAGAGCGGACACCGCCTCGCGTGGACCCGGGAGGCACGCGACGAGGCGATCCTGTGGTCGCAGCGGAAGGGGGACCGGAGCGGGCGGATCGCCTACCAGTTCGCCTGCGACCGGGTCGGGCGGGCGCTCATGGAAGCACGCGGCGCAGGAACTGCCCGGTGAAGGAGCGCGGGTTGCGGGCGACCGCCTCGGGCGTGCCGGTCGCGACCACCTCGCCGCCCCCGTCGCCCCCCTCCGGCCCCAGGTCCACGATGTAGTCGGCCGACTTGATCACGTCCAGGTTGTGCTCGATGACGATCACCGTGTTCCCCGCGTCGGCGAACAGGTGCAGGACGGAGAGCAGCTTCGAGATGTCGTCGAAGTGGGGGCCCGTCGTCGGTTCGTCCAGCAGGTAGACCGTCTTCCCCGTCGCCCGCCGCGACAGCTCCCGCGCCAGTTTCACGCGCTGCGCCTCCCCGCCCGAAAGGGTGGTGGCGGACTGCCCC
>JACRNP010000064.1 GCA_016234845.1 Deltaproteobacteria bacterium
ACCAGATGCGGTTCGTCACCCCCTACGCGTTCTTCTGGAACGGGATGTCCCCCGGGCTGGAGATCGAGAACCACAACAAGTACTGGGTCGGGATGCACGTCGGGAACCCCCGCGCCCGGGAGCTGTTCCTCGAGCTGGTCAAGAAGGCCGACGTGGTCGTCGACAACCTGACCCCGGGCCGGATGGCGAAGTGGGGGCTCGATTACAGGAACCTCAAGGAGGTCAATCCCGGGATCATCCACCTCCACGTGTCCGGGTACGGAAGCTGGGGGCCGTGGACCGGCAGGACCTCCTACGACGCGGTGGCGCAGAGCATGGGCGCGCTCGCGACGATCACCGGTTTCGAGGAGCGGGGACCGATCAAGTCGGGGGTGTGGATCGCCGACTGGGTCACGGGCCTCATGTGCGCCAACGCCATCCTGTCGGCCCTGAACTACCGCGAGCGGACCGGGGAGGGGCAGTTCATCGACTACCTCCAGGTGGAAAACGTCATCCGCCTGCTCGACTGGACGTGGCTCTACTCGTTCAAGACCGGCGAGAACCGGAAGCGGGCGGGAAACCGGGACCTGGCGATCTGCCCGTCCGGCCTCTTCGACTGCTCCGACGGGCGGGTCGCGGTGGCCGCGTTCGGCGAAGGGGAGTTCCGGGGGTTGTGCCTCGCCATGGGCCGGACGGACCTGCTCGAGCAGTACTCCGATCCGCTGGTTCGCCTTTCGGAGGGAAACGCCCGGGAGCTGCTCGGGATCGTGGCCGACTGGACCGGCAGGCATCGCGTGGAGGAGGTGGAGGAGCTCGGCTGCCGTCACGGCTTCGCCGCGTCCCGGGTGCTCGAGGCGAAGGACGTGTACCACAGCGACCATTTCCGGGGACGGGGCGCCGTACAGGAGTACGACGATCCCCTCTACGGGACCATGGTGCAGCAGTGCTACCCGCCGGTCATGGGCGGTACGCCGGGCCGGCTCAAGTGGAGCTGCCGCCCGCTGGGATTCGACAACGGGTACGTGCTGAAGAGGTTCCTCGGCCGGACGGACGAGGAGGTCCGGAAGCTCGAGGAGCAGGGCGTGGTTTTCCGGTGGAATCCGAACGTCCCGTCGCAATGCCCGCCGCCCGGCTGGGACGGTGTGCGCGGGATGAAGCTCGCCTGACGCGGCGGAGGGGAGGGACCGAAGGGAAAATGGACGACGCGAAGATCACGGGTCTCTCCTCCAACCCGGAATACGCGAAGTGGTCGCACCGGGAGACGAATCCGGAGGAGATCCGCCGGAAGCCGGAAGCGCTCGACGACACGCTCGTGCTGGACGCAAGCCACGGCAGCTTCGCGGGGCTGTTCGCCTCCTCCCTGCTCGCGGAGATGGGGGCGGAGGTGATCCGCGTCGAGCCGCCCGGGGGGGATATCGCGCGGAAGATGACCCCGTACGGGATGATGATCGGGGACGCGGGGCTCGGGTACATCACGGAGGGACGGAACAAGTTCCACGTCACCCTCGACATCGCCTCGGAGGAGGGGAAGGGGATCTTCCGGCGGCTCGCCGGGAAGGCCGCGGTCCTGATCCACACCTTCGGCCCGGGACGGATGGAGGGGCTCGGACTGGGGTACGCCGAACTTCGCGACGTCAACCCGGGGCTGGTCTACGCGGCGATCCACACCTACGGGCAATCCGGCGCCGACGCGGAGAAGTACGCCGGCCAGCCGGGGTACGACATCGTCGACCAGGCCCGGGGCGTGATCATGTCGGTCACGGGCGAACCGGACCTCGATCCCGACGTTCCCGAATCGTTCAAGAGGCCGTTGAAGCAGGGAAACTGGATGGGCTGGTACGCCGGAGGCGCGTGGGCGGCGTTCGGCATCCAGATGGCGCTGTTCCACCGGCGGAGGACCGGCGCGGGGCAGTTCATCGACGCTTCGCCCCCGGAGGGGCTGATGGCGATTTCGAACTACGTCATGCAATATTTCCACATGACGGGGAAGCAGATGCCGCGCGCGGGAAACTACGACTACGCCGTCTTCCCGTACACCTACGTGAAGTGCAGGGACGGCCACACCTTCATCTCCGGGTTCTCCGACCCCAACTGGTCGGCGCTGTGCGAAATCATGAACCGCCCCGATCTGCGGGAGAAGTTCCCCACCATCCGGGAGCGGCTGACCCCGGAGAACCAGCCGGCGATCCAGCACGAGATCGAGCGGTTCACCGTCCAGTACACCTCCGACGAGATCCAGGGGATGATCACGGAGTACGGAAAGAGGCCCGACAAGAAGGGGACGGTGGTCACCGGGCGGCTCGAGACCCCCGGGGACGTCCTGACGCGGGAGCACTGGGAGGCGAGAAGGACGTTCCTCCGGATGAACGACCCGCATTACGGGGAACTGCTCCTTCCCAACTCCACGTTCAAGTCGATGTCCGCGACCCCGGGACGGGTCAAATGGGCGTGCCGGCCGATCGGGGCCGACAACGAATTCATCTACGGGAAATACCTGGGGCTGGGGGCCGGGACGCTGGGGGGATTGAAGGAAAGAGGGATCGTCTGACGGGGAACCGTCACCGCAGGCACTGGAACACGCCCATGCACCACATGCAGCTTCCGCACTGGACGTTCCGTATGTGGCAATCCTGCTCGAACTCCTCGGTCTGGACGTAGTCGCACGGGGCGAGGCCGCAGCTTGCGCAGTACGGGTAGTCGTATTTGACCACGTCCTCGCGGAACGACCGGAAACCGGGGTCGTTCCAGATCTCGAGGATCCCCCGTTCCGCCACTTTTCCGAATACCCTCGGGTGCACCGGCTGCTTCCAGCCGTGCGCGTAGCAGGTGTAGCGGTGCCACAGGAAGTAGCACGGCGAGACCGCCCCTTCCCACGAGACGAACGCCCCCCCCTCCTCGACGAAGCTGCAATTCCGCTTCTCCTTCAGGGAGATGCCGGGGAGCCGGAGGTCGAGCCCTTCCTTCCGGGCGACTTCCGCGGCCTCGGCGAAGACGTCGGCGACCGCTTCGCCGTGTCCCCGATCCGCCGCGATCAGCTTCCTCACGTCGAGGAAGATGCCACGGGCCATCGCGTCCGCCCTCATGGCTTCGACGTACCGGAGGACCGCTTCTTCCCCGGGGGTCCGGTCGTATTTCCACCGGATCTCGAAGTACCGGCGGATGTCCGAACCTTCCCTCCGGGCCTTCTCGTCCCACTCCCGGAAGATCGCGATCGCCTGGTCGGTGTTCGGGTCGAAGGCGGCCTCCTTTCCGTGGTGCGGGTCGTACGGGAGAACGTGCGTGACGATCGCGAACGTGGCGCCCCGGGCGGCGGACCATCGAAGCGCCTCGGGGAGCTCCCGCAGGTTGCCGCGCATCACCACGTACTCCACCCCCACCTGCAGCTCCGGACGTCCGAGGGCGGCCTTCGCGGAAGCCATCGCGGAGAGCGCCCGCTCCACGCCTTCGATCTCCCCGCCGCCCCGGACCTTGCGGAACGTCTCCGGAGAGACTCCGTCGATGGAAAAGCAGATGCGGTCGAGCCCCGCGGACGCGAGGGAGGCGGCCCGGTCCGGGGTCAGGAGGAGACCGTTGGACTGGAAGCCGACCCACCCTTCCCGCGGCATCCGCTCCCGGGCCGCGCGGATCATATCCTCGAGCCGCGGATGGAGCAACGGCTCGCCGACCCCGTTCAGGACGAGCGCCTGGAGCCGCGGGAACGCGGGGGCCATCGATTCGAACAGCGGAACCGGAAGGTCGCCCTCGGGAGAGCAGCCGCCCGCGGTCTGCTTCACGCACATCGCGCAGTGCAGGTTGCACCGCGTGGTGACCTCGACGAACAGCTTGGAGGGGTGGTCGAGAAACGCGGGGGAGACGGTCACGCGGTCAACCGCCGATCCGGGACATGCCTAGGGGGCCGTTCCCCGGCTCGTCCCCGGCCAGGCGGTGCCGATCGGGTTTTTTGCGGACGATATCGAGGAGCGCACTCGTAAGCCCCGGCGCTCCCGCTTCCCGGAGCAGCGGCGCAAGGTCCGTCTCCCGGCGGGAGAACAGGCACCCTCGCGCCTTCCCGGAAGCGGTGACGCGAATCCGGTTGCAATCCCGGCAGAAGTGGCCGGAGACGGGGGTGATCACCCCGATCGTCCCGGCGGCGCCCCGGATCCTGTAGTCCTTCGCCGGGCCGGCGAGCTCTCCCCGGTCGACCTCGTCGAACGGGAACCGATTCGCGATCCGGTCGAGGATCTCGCTGCCGGGGACCACGAGGGAGCGCCAGTCCTCCTCCCCCGCGCCGGACGGCATGAATTCGATGAAGCGAACGGCGTACGGCCTGTCGAGCGTGAGCGCCGCGAAGTCGACCACTTCGTGGTCGTTGACGCCCCGCATCACCACCATGTTCAGTTTGACCGGGAACCCGGCGCTCTCCGCCGCCCGGATCCCGGCGAGGACCCGGTCCATGTCCCCCCGGCGGGTGATCCGCTCGAAATTCCCGGGGTCGAGGGAGTCGATGCTGATGTTGATCCGCTGGACTCCCGCGCTCCTCAGCGGTTTCGCCATCTCCTCGAGCAGGAGTCCGTTGGTGGTGAGGACGAGCTGCCGCAGGCCGGGGATTTCCGCCAACCGGGAGAGGAAGCCGAGGATCCCCTTCCGGATCAGCGGCTCGCCGCCCGTCACCCGGATCTTCTCGATCCCGAGGGAAACCGCGGTCCGCGCGACGAGGAACAGCTCCTCGTAGCTCAAGATTTCCCCGTGCGGCAGCAACGGGATCCCTTCCGCCGGCATGCAGTACCGGCACCGCAGGTTGCACCGGTCGGTGACGGAAAGCCGAAGGTAGTTGATCTTCCGGCCGTAGGCGTCGATCATCATCCATACATTATGCACCAACCGTACCGGGAGTTTCCCGATTCCCGAAGAGGAACCCCGCGGTGGAACGGCTCCCCGGTTGCCTCCAGGGCAGGCGCAATTCGGGAAAAAACAGAACGGGGTTTCCCGGACATGGGATCGCCGGTCCAGGAATGACCCGGAGGCGTCCCACATGATTGCAATAATGGGACGAAGGCGCGTTCTTCCGTTCCATCGAATCAGGGGAAGCGGCCGGCGGATCCGCGGCATAACCGTTATTACGGGTTATATATAACGAGTTCGCGGGAAGCGCGTATCTTCCTTCGGTGGCACGGCATCTTCCATCTCGCGAGCAAAATAAAACGACAGGAGCCGTTGGAGCGGCCACCCGCCCCGGCGGCCGAAAGGAACGAGGCGCTGGTGCGGTCGCGGGTCCCAGCCATCGGCACAGGAATTGCTGCCCTGATCAGGGGGTTTTGCAACGTTTAAAGATTCCATAACGTCCGGATGAAGGAGAGCGCACATGGACAAGATACTCAGGGTCGACATGGGGGCGGAAGGAGGTCCGAAGACCAGGATCGAGCCGGTCGGGGAGTTCGCCGGGCTCGGCGGTAGGGCGATGACCACCGCGATCGTGTCCAGGGAAGTCCACCCCCTATGCCACCCGCTGGGCGCCGAGAACAAGCTCGTCATCGCCCCCGGCTCCCTGAGCGGCACGGCGGCGTCCATGAGCGGGCGGATTTCGGTGGGGTGCAAGAGCCCCCTGACGGGCGGCATCAAGGAATCGAACGCGGGGGGGCAGGCCGCGCAGGTGCTGGCGAGGCTCGGGTACGCCGCGATCGTGCTGGAGGGCAAGCCGGAAGGCGACGACCTCTACAAGATCTTCATCAACAAGGACGGGGTCCAGGTTTCCGTCGACAACAGCCTGAAGAATCTCAACAACTATCCGCTGGTCGAGAAGCTCCAGGGGCAGTACGGCGAACGCGCGGCGTTCATGACCATCGGCATCGCGGGGGAGATGAAGCTGCTGGCGGCGTCCATCGCCTGCACCGATCCGGAGAAGCGGCCGACCCGCCACTGCGGGCGCGGCGGAACCGGCGCCGTCATGGGGGCGAAGCGGGTCAAGGCGATCATCCTGGACGACGCGGGACTCAAGATGCGTCCGCCCAAGGACCCGGAGAAGTTCCGCGACGCGAACCGCCGGTTCGTCGAAGGGCTGCGGAAGCACCCCATCACGGGCGAGGGGCTCCCCGCCTACGGCACGAACGTCCTGACCAACGTCCTGAACGAGGCGGGCGCCTACCCCACGAACAACTTCCGGACGGGGCGTTTCGGGGGCGCCGCCCGGATCGCCGGGGAGGTCCAGGCGGAGCTCGAGGTGAAGCGCGGAGGTTCCGCCACCCACGGCTGCCACCGCGGCTGCGTGATCCAGTGCTCCGGGATCTACCACGACAAGGACGGCAACTACGTCACGAAGCAGCCGGAGTACGAGACGGTCTGGGCCCACGGCGGGAATTGCGGGATCGACGACCTGGACGTCATCGCCCGGCTCGATTACCTGGACGACAACTTCGGCGTGGACACGATGGACACGGGCGCGGCCGTCGGCGTCGCGATGGAAGCGGGCCTGATCCCCTTCGGGGACGGTCCCGGAGCAATCCGGCTGGTGGAGGAGATCGGGAAGGGAACGCCGCTGGGAAGGATCCTGGGTTGCGGCGCCGCGGTCACCGGCAAGGTATTCGGCGTCGAGCGGGTCCCCGTGTGCAAGGGGCAGGCGATGGCGGCGTACGACCCGCGGTCGGTCATGGGAATCGGCGTCACGTACGCGACGAGCACCCAGGGCGCCGACCACACGGCGGGATATTCCGTGGGGCCGAACATCCTGAAGTCCGGCGGGAACCTGGATCCGTTAAACCCGGAGGGACAGGTCGAGATGTCCCGGAACCTGCAGATCGCCACCGCGGCGGTGGACTCGACCGGGATGTGCCTGTTCATCGCGTTCCCGCTGCTGGACCAGCCCGACACCTTCCAGGCGCTCCTGGACATGATCGGGGCCTTCCACGGAGTACCCGTTACGGGAGACGACGTGACGGCGCTCGGGAAGAGCATCCTGAAGATGGAGCGGGACTTCAACACGCGCGCGGGATTTTCGAAGGCCGACGACCGGCTGCCGCGATTCTTCCTGCAGGAGCCGATCCCGCCCCACAACGTCACGTTCACGGTGAAGGACGAGGATCTGGACAACGTGTTCAACTGGTGACAGCGAAGCCGCGGAGCGGAAGGGCGGGTGTCGGGCGCCTCCGGGATCCAGCCTTCGGCTTCGCCGCCTCGGAGGGGGACTCCGTTCGTGGCTCGCCGTGCGGTGAACCCGCCCGGCTGCGCTTTACCTCACTTCGCCCCCCTCCTGCGGCGACTCCGCCGGACCCTCCTGTTGCGTGCGCCTTCCCTGCTGTCTCCCAATACGTTACCGTACTTATGAATTGAAACACTCAGGGAGGCGGGATGCAGGTTACCGTGAAGCTGTTCGCGACGTTCCGGAAGGGGCGGTTCGACGTGGAGGTCCGGGAGGTCCCCCCCGGGACGACCGTCTCGCGGATCGTCGAGGAAGCGAAGCTTCCCGAGAAGGAGATCGGGATCGTCCTGGTGAACAGCCGGCACGCCGACCTTGCGAAGGCGCTGGCCGACGGGGACACCCTGGCCATCTTTCCGCTGGTCGGGGGGGGGTAGCCCGGCGGTTTTTTTTGCCAATCGTTATATAGTATGCTACATAACGATTCCGAAAAAATCGAAGGGGAGGAAGATGCCATGAAGCGGCTCGTGTTCGCGTCCGGGATCCTTGCATTTCTGCTGATGTGCCAAACGGGGTGGACCAGGACCCTCGAGGAGGTCCTGAAGGAGAAGGGAGTGATCACCGAGGCGGATTTCAAGGAGGTCGCGGGATCGAAGCCCGTGGCGTACCAACCCGGGAAAGGGTTCACGTTCACCTCGCCCGACGGGAAGTTCCAGCTCTCCCTCGCCGGGAGGGGGCAGTTCCATTACCAGTACGTGGACAAGGACGATGTGAACGGCCCGTTGGCGGAAACCAGCCTGTGGAGGATCCGTCGCTTCAAGGTGTCCATGGGCGGCTACGCGTTCACCCGGGACCTCACGTATCGCGTCCAGATGGACCTCGCGAAGTCGGGGACGGCGCAGATGCTGGACGACGCATGGATCAACTACCGGTTCGGCGACGCGGCGCAGCTCCAGGCCGGACAGTTCAAGATGCCGTTCTCCCGGCAGGAGCTCACCTCCGACGGCGCGCTGCAGTTCGTGGACCGGGCCAACGCGGTGGACGTCTTCAAGCCCAGCTACGACGTCGGGGCGATGGTGCAGGGGAAAGTCGCGGGCGGACGGCTCGCCTGGAACGCCGGGCTCTTCAACGGCACCGGCCAGAGCGGGACGCGCACGACCAACAGCGGCGCGTGGGCCGCGCGCCTCGTCTTCAATCCCTTCGGGGAGGTGCGGTACAGCGAGCCGGACCTGGAGAGCACCCCGAAACCGCTCCTTTCCGCCGGGGCCGGCTACTTCGCGAACACGCTGAAGCGGAACGGAAACGCGACGTTCCTGGACACCAGCACCACGGTTCCCGCGTACTCCGGGACCAGCGGGTGGCTCGGGAAGGCGGCCAAGGACACGACGATCTTCGACAACACGGAGCGGGTCGACGTCGAAACGTACGGGTTCGACGCCGCGTTCCGGTGGAGGGGACTCTCCGCGCAGGGCGAATATTTTGGGGGGAAGGGCGAAGGGCGGAACCAGGGCAGGACGGTGCACTCGCGGGGCTATTACGGACAGGCGGGGTACTTCCTCCTGCCGAAGAAGCTCGAGGTGGCGGCCCGGTATTCGAGCGTGGATCCGAACCGGGACAGGCTCCGGGACATGCAGATCGAAGTCACCGGCGCGGTGTCGTACTACTTCGAAGGGCACAACCTGAAGATCCAGGGCGACTATACAAACATCCACATCCAGGTCGCCGGGAAGCAGGCCACGGACGACAAGCAGATTCGGGTGCAGGCGCAGCTCGCCTTCTGAGCGACATCGCCGTTCACCGGGAATGGCGTGCTCATGTAAAATACGGTCTGGGAGGAAGACAACCATCAGGAAGGCCGAAGGAAAACGCGCACCGGGCGGAAGCCGCCCTCCGGCCCGCGGGGGGAGTAGAGCCGTGTCGATCACGGCGACCCTCGCCATGCGGCGCGCCGACCGGATGCTGGTCGGGGGGGACCGGGTCGGACTGCTGGAAGCGATCGACCGGTGCGGGTCGATCAGCGCGGCGGCCCGGGAGGTCGGGATCAGCTACAAGACCGCATGGGACTCCGTCGACGCGATGAACAACGCCGCGGAGAGACCGCTGGTCCACCGGTCGGTCGGCGGCGTCGGCGGCGGTGGTACAATACTCACGGTTGCGGGGAAGGAGACTGTCCGGCTGTACCGCGTCCTGCAGGACGAGCATCAAAGGTTCATCGGGCGCCTCGAAGGGCGCCTCGGGGACGTGGGGCACCTTTACTCCCTGCTTCGGAGGGTTGCCATGCGGGTCAGCGCGAGGAACGTGTTCCTGGGAAAGGTGAAGGAGGTCCGCAAGGGGGCCGTCAGCACAGAGGTCACCATCGGGTTGAAGGGTGGGGAGACCCTCTGCTCGGTCGTCACGAACGAGAGCGCGAAGACGCTGGGCCTGGCGCCCGGGGTCGAGGCGTACGCCTTCTTCAAGGCGAGCGCCGTGATCCTCGGGAAGGACCTCCATGCCGCGAAGGTCAGCGCGCGGAATCTCCTGTGCGGAACGGTCGGCCGGATCGTGCATGGGCCGGTGAACGCCGAGGTGACGGTGTCCCTGGAAGGCGGGAGCGTGCTCACGGCGATCGTGACCGAGGAGAGCGCGAAATCCCTTGCGCTTGCGACCGGCGACCACGTCTGCTCGCTCGTCAAGGCATCCAGCGTGATCCTCGGCCTCGACGCATGACAGCCCCCGCGATCTGACCGCAACGGGTTTCCGACTTGCCGACCTACGAGGAAGCGAGGAGGATCGTGCTCGAGAGCGTTCGGCCGGTCGGCGTCGAGCGGATCGAGACCGGGCGCGCGCTGGGCAGGACCCTCGCGGAATCCGTCGCCGCTCCGTGGCCCCTCCCGTTCTGCGACAACTCCGCCATGGACGGTTTCGCGGTCCGGGCGGACGATTGCCGTGGCCCGGCGCGCCTTTTGGTCACCGGGTACGTGCCTGCCGGTGGAACCGCATCGGCCGGCGTCGCGCCCGGGTGCGCCGTCAAGATCATGACCGGCGCCCCGATCCCCCCCGGCTGCGACGCGGTGGTCCCCTTCGAGGAGACGGAGGCCGCGGACGGCCATGTCGTCGTGAAGGGACCGGTGACCGTCCGCCAGCACATACGGTTCCGCGTGGAGGACGTGAGGGAGGGGGCCGTGATCCTTCCGGAAGGGACGCCGCTCCGCCCGCCGGAGATCAGCATGCTGGCCTCCCTCGGGAAGGCGTTCGTCCCGGTCTACCGGAAGGTCCGCGTGGCGGTGCTGTCCACCGGCGACGAGCTGATCGAGCTCGGCGAGGCGCCGTCGCCGGGCGCGATCATCAACAGCAACAGCCTGGCGGTCGCCGCCGCCGTCCGGGAAGCGGGCGCGGTCCCGGTCCTCCTGGGCATCGCGCGCGACGAAGCGGCGAGCCACGCGGAGAAGATCTCCGAAGGACTGACGGCGGACGCCCTGGTCACCACCGCGGGAGTGTCGGCGGGAGACCGGGACCTGGTGCGGGACGCGCTGGCGCGGATGGGCGTCGAGTCCCGCTTCTGGAAGGTCGGCATCAAGCCGGGCGGCCCGACCGCGTTCGGCATGAAGGACGGCAGGCCGGTCTTCTCCCTCCCGGGGAACCCGGTGTCCGCGCTGATCACGTTCGAGGTGTTCGTCCGCCCCGCGCTTCTCCGGATGATGGGCCGGAAGACGGTGGTGCGGCCGCTGGTCAAGGCGACCCTCACCGGACCGGTGCGGAAGAAAGCGGGGAAGGTGAACTTCCTGCGGGTCGCGATCGAGGTCCGGGACGGCGAATATTTCGCTTCTTCCGCGGGAGACCAGAACACCGGGATCCTCCGGACGATGGTCCGGGCCGACGCGATCGCGGTCCTTCCGGCCGACACGACCTCCTTCGCCGCGGGCGAGAAGGTGGACGTCCAATATTTCGCTTCTTCCGCGGGAGACCAGAACACCGGGATCCTCCGGACGATGGTCCGGGCCGACGCGATCGCGGTCCTTCCGGCCGACACGACCTCCTTCGCCGCGGGCGAGAAGGTGGACGTCCACCTCCTGACATAGGCGTCGTTTCGCCCCGTCTCCCCCACCTACCCAGGAAGGGGCCGAAGCGTGAGGCGGACGCCGCGCGGGATCTCCAGCGAGAAGCTGCCCGCCCCCCGCCCGTCCGTCACGTCGATGACCGAGGGAGTGGCGGACACCAAGGGGTACATCTCCGCGGCGGCGTACACCTGGATCCCGTCCGCCTCCCCCAGAAGCCGGTCTCCTTGCCCAACGCGGAAGTTCTTCATCAGGATGGGGGCGGTGTTCTCGCAGCAGCCGCCCCCGACGAGGATCACGAGCGTATCCGACGGGTGTTCGCCGCGGATCTCCGCCAGGAGCCCCCGCGCCCTTTCCGAGAAGCGAAGATCCACGGTCGACTCCCCCCCGTTCCTAATAGAGGCCGAGCGGCTTGCCCGCCGTCGATACGAAGACGCTCTTCGTCTGGGTATAGTATTGCAGCGTTTCGAAGGCGCACTCCCTGCCGAAACCGCTTTTCTTGTAGCCGCCGAACGGAGCCCCGGCGGACAGGCTGTTGTAGTTGTTGATCCAGACGGTCCCCGACTGCAGCGCCCTGGCGGTCCGGACCGCCAGGGGAAGATTCTCCGTCCAGAGCCCGGAGGCGAGTCCGTAGGCCGTATCGTTGGCCTCGGCGATCATGTCGTCGTAGCTGTCCCACCGGATTACGGAAACCACTGGGCCGAAGATCTCCTCCCGGGCGATCCGCATCCGGTTGTGGACGCCTCCGAAGATCGTCGGTTCGACGAAGAATCCCCTGGAGAGGGACGGGTCGGAAGGCCGCGCCCCGCCGCACAGGACGGTCGCGCCTTCCTTCTTGCCGATCTCCACGTACGAGAGGACCTTCTCCATCTGCTCGCGGGAGACGATCGCCCCCAGCTGGGTGTCCTCCTTCATCGGGTCGCCGATCTTGATCCCCCTGGCCTTGGCGACCAGCTTCGGGACGAACGTGTCGTAGATGGCGTCGTGCACGAAGAGCCGGGACCCGGCGGTGCAGACTTCCCCCTGGTTGAAGAATACCCCGATCAGGACCCCCTCGACCGCCTGCTCCACGTTCGCGTCGGGGAAGATGATGTGCGGGCTCTTCCCGCCGAGCTCCATGGTGGCGGGGACGATGTTCTCCGACGCGTACTGCAGGATCAGGCGACCCGTCGTGGTCTCTCCCGTGAAGGACACCTTCCGGATCCCGGGGTGGCTCGCCAGGGGGGCTCCCGCCTCGGGCCCGTAGCCGGTGACCACGTTCAAGACTCCTGGCGGAAGGACGTCGCGCAGGTCGTTGGCGAGTTCGAGCAGCGAGAGGGGCGTCTGTTCCGCCGGCTTCATCACCACCGTGTTCCCGGCCGCCAGGGAAGGCGCGAGCTTCCACGCCGCGAGCAGGAGGGGGAAATTCCAGGGGAGGATGTGCCCGACCGCGCCGAGCGGCTCCCGGAGGGTGAAGTGCATCATCTCCTGGTCGATGGACTGGGTAAGGCCCTGGATGTTCCGCAGCACGCCGGCGAAATACCGGTAATGGTCGATCGCCAGCGGGACGTCGATGTTCGCCGATTCGCGGATCGGTTTCCCGACGTTCATGGTCTCGAGCTCGGCGTAGTCGCGGGCCCGCTTCCGGATCCGTTCGGCGATTTCCAGCAGGATCCCCTGGCGCTCGACGGCGGAGGTCTTCCCCCAGGTGACGAACGCTTTTCCCGCCGCGGCCACCGCCGCGTCGACGTCCGCTGCGTTTCCCGCCTGCACGCTGGTCAGAAGTTCACCCGTCGCCGGGTTAAGGACCGGGATGGTTTTTCCGGAACCGGATCTCCTCCAGGTTCCGCCGATGAAATGCTCGTATTCATTCTTTACGGAAGCCGACATGGGATCCCTCCTCGAGGTAAATGATGAATACCGAAACGCAATATACATGCCTATATAACGGTGTTTCCCAGCGCGTCATCAGTCGACCGCATCTGTTTGAAGAATTAGATGTATTTCCTTATCGGAAGTTGTTCTGCGCATAAAAACGGACGGTTGCGGATCTCTCCCGAGGCGCATCCGTGGGACGAAATTCCGATTATTGGGATGCGGCGCCCGCGTCCGAACCCGTGCGGTTGCCGGGCTCCCGTGAGATAATCCTTGACCTGCGCGCCGTGCGAGGTGGGCCGGGAATCGCGCACGGAGGGACGGGGAGGGATTTCGTGGGGTCGGTCGGAGGAGCGCGGTGACGGGTCGGGCGGAAGAGGGCGGATCGGTCGCGCGGGTCGCCGCGGTCTGCGTGAGCGAGCGGAAAGGGGAGCGGAAGAAGCCGGTCCCGTCGGTCGCGCTGGTCGCGGACCACGGGGTGCTGGGGGATGCGCACGCCGGAGACGGCCACCGCCAGGTGAGCCTGCTGGCGGCCGAGAGCATCGAGAAGATGCGGAACAAGGGATTGTCCGTTTCGGCCGGCGACTTCGCGGAGAACGTGACCACCGAGGGGATCCCGCTGACGGAGCTCCCGGTGGGATCGCGGTTCCGCATCGGGGAGGCGGTCCTCGAGGTGACGCAGATCGGGAAGGAGTGCCACACCCGGTGCGCCATCTACCACCAGGCGGGCGACTGCGTGATGCCGCGGGAGGGGATCTTCGCCCGGGTCGTCCGCCCCGGCAAGGTGTCCCCCGGCGACGTCATCGAGCGGATTCCCTGACGGGGAGGAGGTGCGGGTTGCCGTTCAATCATTTCGACGAGGGCGGACGCGCGGTGATGGTGGACGTGGGAGCGAAGGAGCCGACCCGCCGCACGGCGGTAGCGTGCGCGACGGTCTTCATGAAAAAGGAGACGGTCGGGGCGATCGCGTCCGGCGGAGTGAAGAAGGGCGACGTCCTCGGGATCGCGCGGATCGCCGGAATCGCCGCGGCGAAGCGGACGCCCGACCTGATCCCGCTCTCCCACCCGGTAGCCCTCACCCGGGCGTCGGTCGATTTCGAGGTGGACGGCGAGCGGGGGACGATCGTCGTCCGCAGCACGGTTACACCCGGGCGTCGGTCGATTTCGAGGTGGACGGCGAGCGGGGGACGATCGTCGTCCGCAGCACGGTTACGGCGTTCGACCGCACCGGCGTGGAGATGGAGGCGATGGTCTCGGCGTCGGTCGCGGCGCTCACGATCTACGACATGTGCAAGGGCGCGGACCGCGGGATCTCGATCGGAGAGGTGGTCCTCCTCTCGAAGGAGGGAGGCAGGAGCGGGACGTACCGGAGGGAATCCCGCTGATGCGCGGTCACCGCCCGCCGGGTTTCTTTTCGGATGTGTTGATGTAGACGCTCTTGGTTTGAGTGTAGTGGGATAATGTTTCGAAGGCTGTCTCCCGGCCGAAGCCGCTCTCCTTGTAGCCGCCGAACGGGCCTCCCGCGCCCACGTACCCGTACATGTTGACCCAGACGGTCCCCGCCTGCAGCGCGTTCGCCACGCGGACCGCGGCGGAGAGGTCCCGGGTCCAGACTCCGGCCGCCAGGCCGTACGCCACGCCGTTGGCCTCCGCGACCATCGCGTCGACTTCGCTCCACGGGATGACGGAGAGGACGGGGCCGAAGATCTCCTCCTGGGCGATCCGCATCGTGTTGCGGACGCCGTCGAAAACGGCAGGGGTTACAAAGTAACCTTTCGACAGCGAGGGGTCCTCGGATTTCT
>JACRNP010000065.1:0-2200 GCA_016234845.1 Deltaproteobacteria bacterium
ATCGCCCCGTCCGCGTACTCCTTCGTGAACGTGAACAGCGACGCGGCCACCGGGAGCATCACCAGGTTCGTCACGATCTTGTACCCCACCCCGATCGAGGCGGTGATCGCCAGCTCGCGTACCATCGGGATCGGGATCAGCACCAGGGTGATGAACGACACGATCGCCGTGATCAGGGCGAGCGTTCCCGGGATCAGAAGGCCCGAGAAGCTCTCCCGCGCCGCCTCCTCCGTGCTCTTCCCGTGCGCGAGCCCCCGGACGATGAAGTTGATCTGCTGGACGCCGTGCGAAACGCCGATGGCGAACACCAGGAACGGCACCAGGACCGCCAGCGGATCCAGGCCGTACCCGAGGATCCGTAGGGTGCCGAACTGCCACACCAGGGAGGTGATCGAGCAGGCGATCGGAAGGATCGTGAACCGCACCGAGCGGCAGTACCAGTACACGGACAACGCGGTCAGCACCAGGGCGATCGCGCAGAACTCGAGGACCCCCGCGGCGCCGTCCGCGATGTCCCCGATCTGCTTGGCGAACCCGATGATCTGGATCTCGAACTTCCCGTCCTCGAACTTCTTCCGGACCTTCTCCTCGAGCACCCGGTTGTAGGCGATGTAGTCGAGCTTGTTCCCCTCGCGGTCGACCTCCTCGATCTCCGCGGTGATCATCGCGCTGGTCTGGTCCCGCGACACCAGCGTGCCCACGAACCCGCCCTGGCTCGTCAGCTTCTGGATCCGGGCGATGATCTCGGGGGTGAGCGCCTCCGGGGTGATCGTCCCCTCGATGATCTGGTCCGCCCGGAAACCTTCCTCCGTGATCTCGTTCACGTAGGAGTTGGGGGTCCACAGCGACTGCACGCCCACCCGGTCGACGCTGGGCAGGTACATGACCGCCTGCGTGACGTCGTAGAGGCGCGTCAGCGCCTCCTGGTTCCAGATCGTCCCCTTGCGGGCCTTCACGACGAAGTTCAGCCGGTTGGCGCCGAACAGGTCGCCCCGGTACTTCTCGAACGTATCGATGTATTCGTGCCCGATCGGCATCTGCTTCTCGAAGCCGGCGGACATGTGGAGCTGGAGCGCGAAGACCGCCATGACGGCGGTGAAGGCGCCGATCACCCCCAGCGTTTGCCAGCGGTGGCCGAACAGGAACTTCTCCGCCTTCGCTACGAGCCTGTTCAACAGCACGGTTCCCGACCCCCGCCCCAAAAGGATATTCGGGCGACTTCCGCCGTCCGGTGAATTGGAAAACCTTCCCGGGCCGGCGCCGTTCGAACCGGCGCCGGCCCGGGAAGCCGTCAGAAGTTACGCGTTATGTACGCGCCGAGAAAGTCCCGGTCGGCCAGCAGCTGGTTCGTTCCCCAGTAGGAAGTGTAGTTCACCCTTCCCTGCCACCGGGTCGGGGCGCTCTGGTTGAACATCACGTAGAAGTTCGCCGACTTGGCGCCCTGCAGGTAGTTCGCGGTGAAGGTCGGCGTGTTCCCCTTGATCGCCTGGAAGTAGGTCACCCCGGGGATCACCTGCCACCCCTTGATGATCTTGTTGTCGTACGCCCAGTTGAAGTCCGCTGTGACGCCCATCGACGTCGCGTCCCCGAACCCGGCGACGATCGGGTACCCGAGGGTCCCGATGGTCGAGTCGTCCTTCCAGAACCCGTAGCCGGCGGCGGGGGCCTGCGTCACCGGGGTGCCGGCGAAGGTCCGGGCGTACCGCTTGTCGGGGCTCACCCCCTGGTAGTGGGTGAACACGAATTCCCCCGCGAACGTCGCGGTGTCCGCCCGAAGGATGTCGAGGAACCAGCCGTGGTCCCCCGGCGTGAGGCTGAGAAGGCCGGTGAGGTGCGACTGGTACTTCCTCGTGTCGATCCACAGCGGGGTCTCGACGCCGACGATGCCGTTGGAGAGGGAATCCAGCACACCGCTCGGCCCGTACGGGAAGGTCAGGGCGACGGCGTCCTCCGGACGGTAGGAGAGCTCCCAGCCGATCGCCCAGTTCCCCAACGCGAAGTTCGTGCTGACGCCGTACAGTTTCCGGTTTTCCAGGAACTCCCACCGAAGCGTCCCGTTCGCGAGGAGATTCAGCACCGGCATCTTGTCGTGGTAGTTCATGAAGTAGAGCCCCACGTCCATGGAGGTCCCCGCCGGCTTGTAGTGCACCGCGACGCCGAACTGGTCGGCGTTCTTCGGGGTCTTGTCGTTGTTGAACGG
>JACRNP010000065.1:2284-5336 GCA_016234845.1 Deltaproteobacteria bacterium
CCCACGGGCGCGACCCGGTTCCGGTTCCACCGGAACTGGTAGAACGCCTCCACGTTGACGCCGCCCCCCATGCCCGTGGCGAAGCTGATCATCGGCGCGGGGATGACGGCTTCCTTGATCTGCGTTCCCGGGATCGCGAACTTCTGGAAATCCAGGGCGTTGGCGGAATCTATCCCGCCGATCCCGAAGAGGCTCTCCCCCCAGCTGATGACCTGGTTCCCCGCCCGGATCCGCGCCCTCTGGGCGCCGATGTTCATGTCCTTGCTCACCCAGAGGTCCAGCAGCTGCACGTCCCGCGCGATCTGCCGCTTCGCGTCGTCCTCGAGGTCGGTCCTCCGGGTGTCGGTCGCCTTGAAGTCGTACAGCGCGGTCCCGCGCGCCATGAACTTGAATTCCGCCGGGAACTTCAGCAGCAGCTCCGGAGTGAACTTCAGGTACGTCGTGAACAGGTCGTGCTTGTCGTAGTTCAGGTCCCCGTCGTCGCCGTTGGACGACTGGAACGTGTTCGCGTCCGGCTTCACCCGGGTGTCGCCGATCAACGCGGGGCTGCGGTCCACCATCCGCATCCCGGCGCCCAGGGTCAGCTGCATGTCCAGGCTTCCGCTGACGGAGTCGCTGGCCTGGAACTGGAACGCGTGCGCCGCGCCGGCACAGAGCATCACCACGCACACCGGCAACCACAAGCTCTTTTGTAGGGCTCTCATTCGCATCGCTCCTTTATCGCTCGCTGACCGCGCGCAGATTCTCCGCCGTGAACCAGTCCGCCTTGAACTTCGGGTGGGTCGACTCCGCGTGGTACCGCATGTCCTTGCCCGTCCCGATCGCGCTCTGGTCGCAGACGTACCGGCCGGTGACCAGGTCGTACATGACGAACGGGAAGTGGTCGATCGTGCCGCCCAGCTCCCAGATGGGGATCGGGTACCCCTCCTCCATCTTCCACAGCGCCCCGTTGGCGTCGTACTGGTCGCCGATGAGCGCCAGGTACGTGTCCTCGTCGAAGTAGAAGACGCGCTTGGGCATCGAGTGCCGCATCCCCTTCTTCACGTTCCCCTCCACCACCCACACCCGGTGCAGCTCGTACCGCCGGCTTTCGTTGGCGAGGAACTTGTTCTGGAGGACGTCGTGCAGCTTCTTCCGGAAATCGTACATGCCGAAGCTGTTGTACGGAACGTACATCTCCTTCTTTCCGAGGATCTTCCAGTCGTACCGGTCGGGGATGCTCATGTAGACCCACGCGGTGTCGATGGGGTACTGGTTCTCGAACCCGATCTGCGGCGCGTCATACGCGTACGACGGGAGGCGGCGCACCCGCCGCTGCCCCGGGAAGTAGAAGAACGATTCGCGGGGTTTTCTCGTGGAATCGCAGATCATGATCCGCTGCCCGGCCAGCGCCGCCGGCGTGTCGTATCCGAAGTCGATGCAGTACAGGAGGCCGTTCGTCTGGCTCAGGGTCGTGGTCCCCTTCCTCCCCCAGGGGTAGAACGTATGCTGGGGGCCTGCGGGGTCCAGCCACTCCGTGCTTCCCGGACGCGGTGAAACCGCCGTGGTGGTTCGGGGGAACTCGTTCCCGACACCCTTGTAGCGGGTCAGGAAGTTCCAGATGATCTCCGCACCGCTCTTGGGGAACGGGAACGGGATCCCGGGGAGGTACGCTTCTGCGAGCTGGTCGCCGCCCTTTGCGACCTTCGCTCCGGTGGCGTTCTTCCGGATGTTCGCCTCGATCCAGTCCGGGTACCCCGCGTTGCGGTGGGACGGGTAGACGTCCATCCGGTACCCCTTGGTCTGCTTGATCCACTGCACCTGTCCGGGGCTCAACTTGTCCTTGTACTTGTCCACGTTGGAGGCGTCGATGGAGAAGAGCGGCTTCTCATCCTTGAACTTCCAGTATTCGCCGCGGTACTTCCCGACCGACCAACCCGCCAGCGGAACGTCCTTCCCCTCCCAGGCCGGGATCGTCCCCTCCTTGTTCCCCGCCTTTTCCGCCCCGGCGAAGTTCAGATCCTTCCCGAGCCGGTCCAGCTCCTGCGGCGTGGCGGCGCCCCACGACGACACCGCGCTTGCCATGATGAACGCCACGACGACCACTGCTTTTCTGACCATTTCGCCCCCTCCCGCAATAAAAAGTTGTTTCCGGACGTCCGAAGGCCGCATTCTTCCCAAAACGGCCTCCGTCGATTGCGGAACATCCTCCCGCCGCACGGGATTCCCTAAATTGAGATGGAATTTGGAACGTCGTCTCAATTATGAACAGTGCCGTACCGTTCCTTCAGGATTCTCCGCACCGTTTTCAGGTCGACGTCCGGACGGGCTTCGAGAAGGCACGCGATCACCCCCGACACTCTCGCCGCGGCGAAGCTGTTCCCGCGGAAATTCCTCTCCCTCGGAACTCCCGGCAGGGACCGGGGCCACGGCGACGCCACGCACTCGTACGGCTCCTTCGGACGGTACACCAGCGTGTCCTCCCCGAGCCGGCCGTCTCCGCGGACTCCGATCACCTCGTCGTACGAAGCGGGAATGCTGGACCCGTTCGTCCCGTTGCGCGCCGACCCCACGAGGACGATTCCGCGGCGGACCGCCTCCCGGCAGATGGCCCGCAGCCCCTTGGGGTGCGGGATCGACTCCATCCCGAGGCTTAGGTTGACCACCCGGGCTCCCGAACGGATGGCGTACGCGAGAGCCGCCTCCAGGACGTCCGGAGTCGTCGAGAGGGCCCCGTCGAACACCTTGAGGGCGAAGATGTCGACGCCGGTCGCCACCTGGCGGATCACGGCGGCGATGGCGGTCCCGTGCCCGGTATCGTCCCGGTAGTCCGGCCCCCGGTGGATCCGGCCGTCCTCGCCCCGGAAGATCCTCGCTCCGTCCTCGACCCCTCCGACGTGGGAGTGGCGCGGGTTGACGCCGGAATCCACGACGACGACCCGGACGCCCCTGCCCGCGGGAGCCCCCGGCGGCCGTTCGCCCCATGGGATCGTCCGGTATTTAGACAAGGGTGCCCTCCGCGCTTCCGTCCGACCGGTTGTCGCAGACGCGCAGGAACGACCGGTACGACCCC